>WFVH01000063.1 GCA_015491735.1 Gammaproteobacteria bacterium | reverse complement strand
CCGCTGGCAATCACCGAGACCAGTTTCGGCCTGCCTTCGGTGAGAGTGCCGGTCTTGTCCACCACCAGCGTGTCAACCTTGCGCAATACCTCCAGCGCCTCGGCATTCTTGAACAGTACGCCCATCATCGCCCCTTTGCCGGTGCCAACCATGATGGACATGGGTGTCGCCAGCCCCAGCGCACAGGGACAGGCGATGATCAGTACCGCCACCGCGTTGATCACCGCATGGGCGATGGCCGGCTCCGGACCCCACAGGCCCCAGACGATGAAGGTAACAATCGCGATCACCACGACCGCCGGAACGAAGTAGCCGGAAACAACATCCACCAACCGCTGAATGGGGGCCCGGGAGCGCTGGGCCTCTGCAACCATGTTGACGATCTGCGCCAGCAGGGTGTCCGACCCCACCTTCTCGGCCCGCATCAGCAGGCTGCCGGTGCCGTTGACCGTAGCGCCAATCAGCCGTTCCCCCGCCTTTTTCTCAATCGGCATCGGTTCACCGGTCACCATGGATTCATCCACATGGCTTTCGCCGTCGATCACTGTGCCATCCACCGGAATCTTTTCACCGGGACGCACCCGCAGCGTATTGCCGACCTGCACGTGCTCCATGGGGATATCCTCTTCGCTGCCATCCTCGCGAACGATACGCGCGGTCTTGGGCGCCAGCCCCAGCAGCAGCTTGATGGCGGCATTGGTCTGACTGCGCGCCCGCAGCTCCAGCACCTGCCCCAGCAGGATCAGCGTGGTGATCACCGCCGCCGCTTCAAAATAGACCGGCACAACGCCCACCTCGTTGAACACCGCCGCCGGAAATATTTGGGGGAAAACGGTAGCGATAACGCTATAGGTCCATGCAACCGATACGCCGAGCCCGATCAGGGTAAACATATTGAGATTGCGCGACACTACCGACTGAATCGCGCGCACGTAGAATATCCAGCCCCCCCAGATCACCACCGGCGCCGATACCACCATTTCGAACCACTGGCGCAGGCTGGGATCTATCAACTCCGCCATCTCCTCCGGCCAGAATTCGGCGGCCATGGCGCTGATCAGCACCGGAATCGCCAATACGGCGCTTATCCAGAAGCGGCGCGTCATGTCATCCAGCTCCGAGGTGTCCTCCTCCAGCTCCACGGTACGCGGCTCCAGCGCCATGCCGCAGATGGGACAGTTGCCCGGCTCGTCACGGATGATTTCGGGATGCATCGGGCAGGTGTACTCGATTTTGGTAGCCACTACGGGAACCGCTTTGGGCTCCAGCGCCATGCCGCACTTCGGGCAGCTTCCCGGCCCCTGCTGTTCAATTTCGGGATGCATGGGACAGGTGTAAATGGTCGACTCGTCCGCCGCCGCGACAACATCATCTTTCTGCGGCGGAGCACTGTCGGTGTGCCCCCCTCCGGCGCAACACTCATGATCCTGCTCCGCCCCCGCTTCCAGATATTTCCGCGGATCCGCCTTGAATTTATACAGACAGATCTCACTGCAAAAATAGTAGTTCTGCCCTTCATGCTCGACATGGAATCCCGACGCTTCCGTCACAGGCATGCCACATACAGGATCTTTCATTGTTACTGTTCTCCCGACATTGTTATATCGTTATCAAGCCACCGACTCGATCAAATGACAGATCTCGTCACCGTCCGGCTCACCATCCGGCATCGACTTCCATCGCTCCAACGCATCCTCCATCCGCTCCAGCAGCTCGCCCAGCTCGGTCACGCTGGCCCTGTTCTCCGCGATACGCTGTTGAATGATGGCGCGCACCTCCGGGCACGGCGAACGCCCATTGTCAGCATAGGAAAACAGGGTCCGAATATCCTGCAGGGTAAATCCCAGCCCTTTGGCGCGGCGGATGAACCTCGCCCTCTTGAGTGCCTCATCATCGAACAGCCGGTAGCCGTTGTTCGGATCCCGCGATGGCACCAGCAAGCCGATACGCGCATAGTGGCGCACTGCATCCGGCGTGATCCGGGCCCCCTTCGACAAACCATTGACCGTCAACATCTCACCAAACCTCCTGACTCTCCCCAAGCGTAGAACCTGGGTGCCGCACACAGGCAAGGAGTTTTGGGAAAATTCGCCTGCAGCCTAGTGCTCTTTCAAGGTAATAAATCAGGATTCAGCGGGTACCTGGACGGTCGCCCGCAAGGCGCGCCGGCACACTCCTATGGCAAGCCGGCGCAACACTGCAGATGTCGTCCAGATGCCCGCCCGCAGAGAGCGCCCCACGCGTCCCGACCGGCGTTACGGCCCTTGGCAAGAGCCAGCCATTCCCTGCAGGCCGCGCCTTGATCCGGAGCGCGTAGGGCACTCTGAATAAGGCTTTGCCATCGATTATCTTGGTAAATTTTTGTAATCCTTCTGGGCTCCATAAAAAAGAGCGGCCAACCCATCTGGAGCAGCTCTAACCATATGATCCCGCAAAAAAAACAGAGTGATTTGCTGGTAAAGGAATCGCACGCCGGATCGATATGACACCGTGCCTGTCAAGCGAAAACGGCAAACAGACCTCCTGCGGAGCACAACGGATAGCGACCGCAAGTCAGGAGATGGCGCAACTGGCCTCCCAGTTGCAATCCCTGGTGGGGCGGTTCAGGGTCTGAACTACTACAGTAAACCGCATACCCCGCTCAAAACCAGAACCGCACACCCGCCACCATCCGACTCTCGTCAGTAGACTGCCCTGCAGCACGGGCATAATCGGCTGTGCCGCCGTAGCTGCCCGCCCACTCAACACCGACGTAGGGCGCAAATTCCCGCCGAATCTCATAGCGCAGGCGAATACCTGCCGATGCGGTGGAGAGACCCGAGCCGATCCCCCGCTCACGATCATCCTTGCCGTAGATATCCGCCTCCAGGCGTGGCTGGAGAATCAATCTCTGGGTAATCAGCAGCTCATACTCCGCTTCCACACTGAACGCGCTACGGCCCTCCTCACCGACGTAGCCGGTGAGATCCAGCTCGAACCAGT
>WFVH01000062.1 GCA_015491735.1 Gammaproteobacteria bacterium | reverse complement strand
CTCCCTGCAGTATGTCCCCACCGCCATTTTGTCGCGCCAGATGGCCGGGATTCGCGGCAGTTCGCTGATCATCAATCTGCCGGGCAAGCCCTCTGCCATCAAGGAGTGTCTGGATGCGGTATTTCCAGCGGTTCCCTACTGCATCGATCTTATCGAAGGCCCCTGGCTGGAAACCAATCCCGATGTGCTGGTTGCCTTTCGTCCCAAACATGCCAGGAAGCCATCCTGACAGTGTGTTGAATGCTGGCTGCAATAGCTACGGTATATGTTAATATAGTCGGCTGATTTCTATTTTTCTCTCCTTAAATAATAAGTAAAGGTGTATCCACGATGGAATTGATCGAACCCCATGGCGGTAGTCTGAAAAACCTGTATCTCGACTCTGAAGCGGCGGAAGCGGAAAAGCTCAAGGCACAGCGGTATCGTTCCTGGGATCTGACCGAGCGGCAGGTGTGTGATATCGAGCTGCTGCTCAATGGCGGATTTTCTCCCCTGGAAGGGTTCATGAGCCAGGCGGATTACAGCTCTGTGCTGGAAGATATGCGTCTTGCCGACGGCACGCTGTGGCCCATGCCGGTAACGCTGGATGTCAACGAGGCGTTTGCCGGGGAGTCGTCCGTTGGTGAGAGCATTGCGCTGCGCTCCCCCGAGGGTTTGCTGATTGCTACCATGGAGATTTCCGATATCTGGACACCTGACAAGGCCCATGAGGCAGAGCGGGTTTTCGGTGCCAATGATGAAGCCCACCCGGCGGTAGCCTATCTCCACCACCAGGCCGGGAGTGTCTATCTGGGTGGCAGGATAAAGGGCATCGAGTCCCCCATTCACTATGATTTCCGCAGCCTGCGCAAGACGCCGCAGGAGACACGTGATTTCTTTGAGGAGCGCGGCTGGAGCCGGGTGGTTGCCTTCCAGACCCGCAACCCCATGCATCGCGCCCATGTGGAGCTGACCTTCCGGGCGGCCAAGGAGGTCAAGGCCAACCTGATGATCCATCCCGTGGTGGGCATGACCAAACCGGGCGATATTGATCACTACTCCCGGGTGCGCTGCTATGAGCATGTGATCAAGAACTATCCGCGCCAGACCACCACGCTCAGCCTGCTGCCGCTGGCGATGCGCATGGGGGGGCCGCGGGAGGCGGTGTGGCACGCCATCATTCGCAAGAACTTCGGTTGCACCCACTTTATTGTGGGCCGGGACCATGCTGGGCCAGGCAGCAACAGCCAGGGCGAGGATTTCTACGGCCCCTACGATGCCCAGGAGCTGGTGACTAAATACCAGGATGAGCTGGGAATTAAAATGATCCCGTTCCGGATGATGGTCTACGTGGAGGATCGGGCGGAGTACGTTCCCATCGACGAGGTGAAAGAGGGGGAGAGCGTACTCAAGATCTCCGGCACCGAATTCCGCCGCCGTCTGCAGCAGGGGCTGGATATTCCGGACTGGTTCTCCTACCCGGAGGTGGTTGCCGAGCTGCGCAAGACCCATCCACCGCGTCACAGACAGGGCTATGTGGTGTTCTTCACCGGCCTGTCCGGCTCCGGTAAATCCACCATTGCCAACGCCCTGATGGTCAAGCTGCTGGAGATGGGCGGGCGCCGGGTGACGCTGCTGGACGGCGACCTGGTACGCAAGAATCTCTCCAGTGAACTGACCTTCTCCAAGGAGCATCGCGATCTCAATATCAAGCGGATCGGTTTTGTTGCCGGCGAAATTGCCAAGAATGGCGGAGCGGCGATTTGCGCGCCTATCGCCCCCTATGCAGCGACCCGGCGCCAGGTTCGCGAATTGATCGAGCCGGTGGGCGGTTTCATCGAGGTGCATGTGGCCACTTCGCTGGAGGTGTGCGAGCAGCGTGATGTCAAGGGGTTGTATGCCAAGGCCAGGGCCGGACTGATCCCGGAGTTCACCGGCATCAGCGATCCCTATGAGGCGCCGGAACACCCCGAGCTCTGTATCGATACCGAAAACTGTACGCCTGACGAAGCGGCGCAGCAGGTGATTATCAAGCTGGAGAGCCTTGGATTTATCAAGTAAATCGCCGGAAGCGGAAGGCGCGGGAGTGCTCCTATCTGCTGCAGACACCGATCAGCTCCAGACGGTACGTGATTTCATCCGTCTGGGGGCCAGCCTGTTCAACCGCGCCGGGCTGCACTTCGGGCATGGCACCGACAACGCGCTGGATGAAGCGGTGTGGCTGGTGTTGCATGCCCTGCATCTGCCACCGGATTTTCCTGTGGGGTATTTTGATGCGCGCTTGACCGGAGCAGAAAAGCGCGCGGTAATGGCGCTGTTTCAGCGGCGGGTGGAGGAGCGGTTGCCGGTTCCCTATCTGATCAACTCTGCCTGGTTTGCCGGGCTGGAGTTCCATGTGGATGAGCGGGTACTGATTCCCCGCTCGCCCATTGCCGAGCTGATTGAGCAGGGCTTCTCCCCGTGGATCGAGCCTGATCGGGTAAACAGGGTGCTGGATCTCTGCACCGGCGGTGGTTGCATCGCCGTTGCCTGCGCCATGGCTTTTCCGCAGGCGGCCGTTGATGCCAGTGATCTCTCCACTGCTGCACTGGAGGTGGCTGAAATCAACGTGGAACGGCATCACCTGCAGGAGCAACTGGAGCTGGTCCACTCCGATCTGTTTGAAAACCTGCAGGGGAGGCGTTACGACATTATCGTAAGCAATCCACCCTATGTGGATGGGCGCGATATGGCTGCCCTGCCGGCGGAGTTTCGCCATGAACCCGAGCTGGCCCTGGCGGCCGGTGATGACGGCTTGGATATCGTGCGGCGGATTCTTGAGCAGGCGTCACAGTATCTGAACCCCGGCGGTATCCTGGTGGTCGAAGTGGGGAACAGTGAACAGGCGCTGGTTGATGCGTTTCCCGAGCTGCCATTCGTCTGGCTGGAGTTTGAGCGTGGCGGCGATGGGGTGTTTCTGTTGACGCGGGAGCAGTTGGCGGGGGAGTCGTGAGCTGCTTGGCAACCCGCTTTGCTGATACCCCTTCAAAAAACCAGTCCGTGATGAATATATAATCAACAGCGATAGCAGTAACTGCTGTTATCTGCTACAGGAGCTACAGGATGCAATTTGATGAATCGGTAATTTTTGATCCGGAACTGATCAGCCGTTATGACAAGTCCGGGCCTCGCTATACCTCTTACCCCACTGCGGTGCAGTTCAGCGATGAGTTCGGAGAAGATTCCTATCGCTCCCGGGCTGCACGCAGTAATGCTTCTGGCCGTCCACTGTCGCTCTATTTCCATATTCCCTTTTGTGACACGGTCTGTTTTTACTGCGCCTGCAACAAGGTGGTGACCAAGGACCGCAGCCGGTCGGCTCCCTACCTGGAGCGGCTGTTCAGGGAGATCGCCATGCAGGCGGAGCTGTTCGACACCTCCCGGCCGGTGGACCAGCTCCACTGGGGCGGTGGCACCCCCACCTTTCTCAGCCATGAAGAGATGAACAAACTAATGGAGGTGACCCGCGAACACTTCAGGCTGCATGACGATGATAGCGGTGAATACTCCATCGAAATCGACCCGCGGGAGGCGAAAGGGGACACCATCGCGCTGTTGCGCCGTTTGGGTTTCAACCGGATGAGTCTGGGAGTGCAGGATTTCGATCCAAAAGTGCAGAAAGCGGTGAACCGGATCCAGCCCGAAGAGGTTACCCTCGCTACCTTGCGGGCGGCGCGCAAGGAGGGTTTCAAGTCGGTCAGCATCGATCTGATCTACGGTCTGCCGCTGCAGAGCAAAGAGAGTTTTGCCCGCACCCTGGACAAGGTGCTGGAGGTGGATCCCGATCGGGTCTCGGTATTCAACTATGCGCATCTGCCGGAACTGTTCAAGCCGCAACGGCGTATCAATGTGGGTGAGCTTCCCTCACCCGCCGAGAAGCTGGCAATTCTCAAACTGACCATCGAGCGGCTGGGAGAGGCGGGTTATGTCTATATCGGCATGGATCACTTTGCCAAGCCCGATGACGAGCTGGCCGTTGCGCAACGGCAGGGCACCCTGTACCGTAATTTCCAGGGTTACTCCACCCACGCCGGTTGCGATCTGGTGGCGATGGGCGTTACCTCCATCGGCATGGTGGGAGACAGCTACAGCCAGAACATGCGTACCAATGAAGAGTACTACGAGCGCGTCGATGCCGGGCGTATTCCGACCTTTCGTGGTGTTGAACTGGATGCCGATGACAAGCTGCGCCGCGAGGTGATAACCCAGCTGATTTGTCATTTTCATCTGAATAAACAGGCGATTGGGCGGCAGTTCGATATTGATTTTGATGACTACTTCGCAACCGAGCTGGCACAGCTCCAGGAGATGGAGAAGGATGGTCTGCTCAACCTGGATGAGAATGATATCCAGGTGCGCCCGGAAGGGAAGCTGCTGATCCGCAATATCTGCATGACCTTCGATCGCTACCTGCGGGAGCAGCCGCAGCGGCGTTTCTCCAAGGTGATCTGATGTCCGGCAACACCATAGGAAAACTGTTCTCCGTCACCAATTTTGGCGAAAGCCACGGTGCTGCCATCGGTTGCGTGGTGGATGGTTGTCCGCCGGGGATGGCGCTGAGCGAGGCCGATATCCAGCGGGATCTGGATCGGCGCCGGCCGGGTCAGTCACGCCACACCACCCAGCGGCGGGAGGCGGACGAGGTGCGCATCCTGTCGGGTCTGTTTGAAGGCAAAACCACGGGCGCGCCCATTGCCCTGTTGATTGAGAATACCGATCAACGCTCTAAAGACTATTCTGAAATCATGGACCGGTTCCGGCCAGGCCATGCCGACTACACCTATCAGCAGAAATATGGCATCCGTGACTACCGCGGCGGTGGCCGCTCATCGGCACGGGAGACCGCGGCCCGGGTGGCAGCTGGAGCGGTTGCACGCAAATACCTGGCTGAAAGGGGAATCGAGATACGAGGTTATCTGGCCCAGCTCGGCCCCATCAAGGCGGAGGCGTTGGATTGGGAAGAGGTGAATCGCAACCCGTTTTTCTGCCCCGATGCTGCAAAGGTAGCCGAGATGGAGGCCTACATGGATGCCTTGCGCAAGGAGGGAAACTCCATTGGCGCCCGCGTCAACGTGGTTGCCAGCGGGGTTCCGCCGGGCCTGGGAGAGCCGGTATTCGACCGCCTGGATGCAGAGATCGCTCATGCCATGATGGGGATCAATGCGGTAAAAGCGGTCGAGATGGGTGCCGGTTTTGCCAGCGTGGAACAGAAGGGGAGCGAGCACCGTGATGAGCTGACACCGGAGGGATTCATCGGCAACAATGCCGGCGGCGTGCTGGGCGGGATCTCTACCGGCCAGGAAGTCACCGCATCTATCGCCCTCAAACCCACCTCCAGTATCCGCATCCCCGGACGGAGTGTGAATATCCACGGCGAACCGGTCGAGGTAGTCACCAAAGGGCGTCATGATCCCTGCGTGGGAATTCGCGCCGTGCCGGTAGCCGAGGCGATGTTGGCCATTGTGCTGATGGACCACCTGCTGCGCCACCGCGCACAGAATATTGATGTGGTGTCGGATACGCCGGTGATTCCGGAGGGCGTGGACGGTTGATCCGCACGCCTTGATGCCTTACCGGACTCTTTCCAGTTTCTATTTCTTCTATTTCGCCAGTCTTGGCGCACTGATCCCTTACTGGGCTGTCTACCTCGAATCGCTGGGTTTTTCTCCACGCCAGATTGGTGAGCTGATGGCCATCCTGATGGCCACCAAGATGGTGTCCCCCAATATATGGGGATGGATAGCGGATCATACCGGGCAGGGCATGCGCATGGTACGGCTTGGCTCGCTATTATCGGTTGCAACATTTCTTGCCGTGTTTTTTGGGCACGGTTACTTGTGGATTGCCCTGGTGATGTTGCTCTTCAGCTTTTTCTGGAATGCGGTGCTTCCCCAGTTTGAAGCCGTTACCTTGGCGTATCTCGGTGGTGAGCAAGATCGATACAGCTCCATCCGCTTGTGGGGATCGGTCGGCTTTATCGTTGCGGTTGCCGGGCTTGGGCCGTTACTGGATCATTTTGGCACTGATCCATTGCCGTGGGTGATATCGGGGCTATTGCTGACTATCTGTTTGGCAGCCTGGCAAGTGCCTCAATGCCGTGTGGCAATCCGGGAGCAGGCTGGCAGCTCCTTGTGGGAGATTCTTTTCCGGCCGCAGGTGTTCGTGTTGTTGTTGTGCTGTTTCCTGATGCAGGCCAGCCATGGGCCCTACTACACTTTTTTTTCGCTCTATCTGGAGCAGTATGGCTATTCGCGCAGCCAGACAGGGGTGTTATGGGGTCTGGGAGTGCTTGCGGAGGTTGGAGTGTTTTTGATCATGCATCGTCTTGTTCCCCGTTTTGGTTTGCACCGTCTGCTGTTTGCCAGCCTGTTGCTGGCGGCGTTTCGCTGGCTGTTCATCGGGTTTTGGGCGGAGAACCCTTATATCATGCTGTTCTCTCAACTGCTTCATGCCGCCAGTTTTGGGGTTTTTCATGCTTCCGCCATTGCGCTTGTCCACCGTTACTTCGCGCAGGGGCATCAAGGGAAAGGGCAAGCGCTCTATAGCAGTATCAGCTTTGGGGCAGGTGGCGCTGCAGGCAGTCTGTACAGCGGCTATCTGTGGGAGCAACTGCAGCCCTCTTCGAGCTTCTATGTGGCGGCGCTTTTTGCACTGTCGGGTGCTTTGTTGGCCGGGCTGTTTTTGAGAGGATTCGGGGGTAAGATAAAAAGGATCGACGGTGATTTTCCACTTGGCGTCTCTAAGTCCCGGACAGACTCCCCGGGTAAGGAGTAAGATGTGATGGCGGTGAAGAAAGCGGTTGTCCTGTTGTCGGGGGGACTGGATTCAGCGACGGTTTTGGCTATTGCCAAGGCGGAAGGGTATCGCTGCTATGCGTTGACTATCGATTATGGACAGCGTCACAACAGTGAGATGCAGGCTGCCGGAAGAGTGGCCGGTGCCATTGAGGTAACGGCACATAAGGTGCTGCGACTGAGTCTGGACAGTATTGGCGGCTCAGCGCTCACGGATCGTGACATTGCGGTTCCAGAGCACCCCGCTGCCGGTATCCCCGTAACCTATGTTCCTGCCCGCAATACCATTTTTCTCTCTCTGGCGCTGGCGTGGGCAGAAACACTGTCCGCGTGGGATCTGTTTATAGGCGCCAATGCGGTGGATTACTCAGGCTATCCGGATTGTCGTCCGCAGTTTATAGAGGCATTTGAGCAACTGGCCAATCTTGCTACGCGCGCTTCGGTCGAGGAGCATGGCCGGTTTCGTATCCAGACGCCTTTGATGCAAATGAGCAAGGCAGAGATTATCCAGGCAGGTGCCAGGCTCGGGGTGGACTACGCACTTACAGTGTCATGTTACGCCGCTGACGAGTTTGGCAGGGCTTGTGGTCAATGTGATGCATGCCGTTTGCGTGCCAAAGGTTTCCAGGAGGCAGGCGTTGCCGATCCCACACGGTATCGGAGCCAAGGTTCCCGTTCCAAGCCGGTGACGGATAACTGACAGGGTTGGGTGCCGGGTTAATCCGCAGCTATCCGGGTGTCTTGGCTTCAGGGCAGCAGGTGGTGTTGCGCTGGAGGCTTGGATTCATGTAGTATTTTCAAAAAACAGATCTGTTTATGGGCATTTTTGCCTGTTTCGCAGCGCCTGTTGTCTGGTTGGCTTAACTATCTGGAATGTATCCAGATTGTTGCCTTTTTATATTTTGAATCAATCAACCTCGTAACTGCTTGGCAAGTTGCAGTATTTGAAAGTCACCAATCAGATTTGAAGTGCGGGACGGCGTGTCGGCAGGTAATACACAGACAATAATTCACAACCAAAGGGAGAAAAAGATGAGGATGATTAAACTGGGCATTCCGGTTCTTGCGATCGGATTGATTTCATCACCGTTGATGGCTGCGACGACCGTTTCCTGGATCTCTCCGCCTGACGGATCCGTATATCTGACGGGGACCGATGTTACGGTAACCGGGAGGGCAGCGGGTGTTGGGGGTACCGGCGGCATGGGACTCGATCTTGCCCTGGTAATGGACTCATCCGGAAGTATGTGGGGGGAGGCGGAGACAGCGCAGAATTCGGCGGCAAAAGCGCTGGTTGCTGCACTGCCACAAGGGAGTTCATCCGTTGCCATCGTCGATTTTGATGGTAATGCCCGCACCTGGATCGGGCTTACTCCGCTTGACGGGATTAACGCAAATGTGAATGCGGCGATTGATCGGGTTGATGCGTGGGGCAGCACGAGTATCCACAGCGGTATTGACGAGGCAGCAAGGAATCTCACGAACTCTTCCAACCCGGAACGGCTGCAGGCGATGGTTGTTTTGTCGGATGGCGGCTCTGATCGTGGGCTGGCGGATGCGGCTGCGGACAATGCCATTGCTTCCGGCGTTGATGCTATCCACTCTGTCGCGATGGGCAGCGGCGCCGATGAGGATACGTTGAAGGCTGTCGTCAATGGTCCCGACAACATTTACGGTACAGCCGATGACTACGGTACGTTCAACGACAGCACGATTGAGCAGTTGGTAGGAATCTTCGATGGTACGGCCGGAAACCTGGTCGGGTTGGATCGTATCGACTATGTTGATCCCGACGGCGTGCTGCACACGGATTACGCAACGGATGGCCTTGGTAATTTCAGTCTCGCATGGACCCTTAATCAAGGGGCCAATGTTTTTCAGATAACGGCGTATGGTGATGATGGCACCAATTATACTTCAACGCTTACTATCAATGCGGCTCCTGTGCCGTTGCCGGCTTCGGTTTTGTTGTTTGCGACGGGTCTGTTGGGATTGATTGGTCTGCGCAGACGGAAGAGCCGTATTTAGTTGTATCCATACTTCATATAGCGCAGGAAAACGGGGATCGATGATCCCCGTTTTTGGGCTGGAGGCCCTATGGGGGTTCGTCATTTGCCAGTTAGCGGTTGAAGGTTTGACTAATGCCGGGTAAATCGCGGTCTGTCGAAAGCCTCTATAGCAAGAGTCAGCCTCGAAATTTGGCAAATACCCCTATATTATCTATAACCAGTTTTTTTCTGAAGGGAAACTCCTCAGCAAGCTGCAACAGCGGGAATTAAACGGAATAATTGCTCTGGGTTTTGCATTGTTTGCCCCCATTTTGGAAGTCAACAGGTTATCGAGTCATGATGGCGTTCTAAATAGCGTACTGAATGGATTTCAATGGTTATAGAGCAAACAATCCCGTCTTTGCGGAACCGGGTGCGACAGTGGCGGCTACAGGGAGAGAGTGTTGCGTTGGTGCCTACGATGGGTAATCTCCACGCCGGTCATCTTGCTTTGGTGAAGCAGGCTCGGGAGCTTGCGGATCGGGTTGTGGTCAGTGTGTTTGTGAATCCTACCCAGTTTGGTGCTGGCGAGGACTACTCCTCCTATCCCCGTTCACTGGAGCAGGATGTGGCTCTGTTGGCCCGGGTGACAACAGGGGATTTGGTGTTTGCGCCAACTGTGGACGAACTCTATCCCGAGGGACAGGAAGAAACCGTCTATGTGGAAGTACCGGGTCTGTCGGAGATCCTGTGCGGGGCTTCGCGCCCCGGGCATTTTCGCGGTGTAGCCACTGTAGTGACCAGGCTGTTCAACTGTGTTCAGCCCGATGTTGCTGTGTTTGGCGAGAAAGACTATCAGCAGTTACTGGTTATCCGGAAGATGACGGCGGCGCTCTGCCTGCCGATCAAAATAGTTGCGGGGCCGACGGTAAGGGAGGCCGACGGACTGGCGTACAGCTCACGCAACGCCTATTTGACGGCTGAGCAGCGCAAGCGGGCGCCTCTGCTGTATCATTCACTCCTAACTTGCCGCCAAGCAATTCTTCGTGGCGGGTGCGATCATGCTGAACTGAAGCTCGAGGCAGAAAAACGGCTGTGTGAAGCCGGGTTCGAACTGGATTATTTTGAAATTCGCAGGGCTGATAATCTGGCGGAGCCGCTTGGTAACGGGGAACGGCTGGTGATACTGGCTGCAGCCCGTCTGGGGAAGACGCGTTTGATCGACAATGTCGTTTGCTATTGATTCGGCTGGAATCCCCTGTATCGTCGCTGCCGGGTTGGACGCTTGTTCGTAACTGGGGTGCTCGTTGCGGTAATCAGGAAGATGACCGCCACGTGTGTCAAGATCTCTTTATGATTCACTATGTTATGTTCGTCTTAACGGATATCCGGGAAGGTTTTGATTGAAAAAACAAACTTTTTCCTTCATAATTACAAGGCTCCGTCTATCAAAATCGATGGGATATTTCATGTTTACCAAGAGGGTTGAATATGCAATCTACCATGCTTAAATGTAAATTGCACCGAGCTAGAGTGACCCAGGTAGAGCTGGAGTATGAGGGTTCATGCGCTATCGATAGTGATTTGCTGGATAGCGCCGGTATCCGCGAATATGAGCAAATTCATATCTATAATATCTCCAATGGAGAGCGTCTTGTGACCTACGCAATTCGTGCCGAGCGCGGCAGTGGTGTTATTTCTGTAAATGGCGGAGCGGCGCGCCGTGCGGCCCGGGGGGATATCGTGGTTATATGCGCCTACACCAGTCTGGATCAGCAGGAGCTGGTGACTTTCAGGCCAACGCTGGTTTATCTGGATGAAGCCAATCGTATTACTCACATAAAAAACAGTATCCCTGTCCAGGCGGCGTGATCGCCAGTCAGCCCGAGCGGGTTGCCCGGGCCGGCCGTTTGGGCGGCATAAAATCAGAGCCGTGCGTCAACCTGATCTTTGGGAAGAACGTACTTTACATCAAATAATACGCACTGCTCTTTGCCTAGCGCACGGATTTTTTCGACTCCCATCTCCTTGAACTGCCGGTGGCCGACGGCGAGGATGATTGCATCGTAATGATTTGCCGCTGGTTGGTCCGGGATAACTGCTATTCCATACTCCTCTTGCGCCTCCTCGGGAACGACCCACGGGTCGTAGACATCGACCTCCGCATGGTAGTTTTTAAATTCGTCGATGATGTCGATAACGCGGGTATTGCGCAGATCAGGACAATCCTCCTTGAATGCCAGCCCCAATATCAAAACCTTGGCTCCAGCAACGTAGATTCTGCGTTGGGTCAATAGTTTGACTGTACATTCGGCGACATAGGCCCCCATTCCGTCGTTGATACGCCTGCCGGCCAGAATCATGTCCGGATGATAGCCTATCTCCTGCGCTTTGTGTGTCAGGTAATAGGGATCCACCCCGATGCAGTGCCCACCCACCAAGCCGGGGCGGAACGGGAGGAAGTTCCATTTGGTTCCCGCCGCTTTCAGCACCTCTTCTGTATCGATTCCCAGCCGGTTGAAGATGAGGGCCAATTCATTGACAAGGGCGATATTTACATCGCGCTGGGTGTTTTCTATCACCTTGGCAGCTTCTGCCACGCGGATACTGCTTGCCTGATGGGTTCCCGCAGCGATAATCCGCCGGTAAAGGGCGTCGACGAAATCAGCCACTTCCGGTGTCGAGCCGGAGGTGACCTTCAGGATATTGGTGACGCGGTGCTCTTTGTCTCCGGGGTTGATCCGTTCCGGACTGTATCCAGCGAAAAAATCTTCGTTGTAGGTCAGTCCGGAGACACTTTCAATCAGTGGAATGCAAATCTCTTCCGTTGCCCCGGGATAGACCGTCGATTCGAAGATGACGACATCCCCTTTCCCGATAATGTTCCCCAGCGCCTTGCTGGCGCTTTCCAGGGGAGAAAGATCGGGGCGCTTGAAACTGTCGATAGGAGTCGGTACGGTAACAATATAGACGTTGCAGTCTGCCAGATCCGCTATTTTGTCGGTATAAGAGATGTGGGTCGCCCCGGCCAGCTCATCGGGCGTTACCTCCAGGGTGCTGTCTTGCCCGGCTTTGAGTTCATCTATTCTCTCTTTCTTGATGTCGAAACCTGTCGTTGGCAACTGTTTGCCAAACTCTATTGCCAAGGGCAGCCCCACGTATCCCAGCCCGATAATCCCTATTCTACAGTTGTCAATATTAAACACGTTGGTTATATCCCTTATGCTTGAGTTCAATTTGAAAACCGAATTTTGTGCCAAGACGGGATGAGGCGCAAGTTTTTCGATGCTGTATTGATGATATGTTAGGTATTTTGACGGTTTTTTTAATTTCACACGGTTCGGTGAAAACCTGGCTGTCCGGCGCAGAAGCACAGAACAACCTGTTGATTGCCTGTTGTTTTTTTTGGTCTCGAGAGATCCATGGGATAGGGACGAGGGGAGTTATGGCCAGTAGCTCTCCCGCAAGTTGATGTCGATATTTTTTACATATCAAACCTTCCGTGGTTGTATGTTTTGGATAATTTCTATTTTTTTCAGATAAATACGTTTTATGGCGCTCTATTTGCATTAATAATGGCGCGGCGGGGTTGTCCGCCGTAGCAAAGAATCCTTGGGGGGATGATACGAGGTGCGACTGCTGTGCTTCGTTTTGCTTTTCCGGGAGTGATGAGAGTCGCTCCCGGCCTTTTTGCTTTACCAATTCCCTTGCACATACTGCCATCCGGGTTGGGATTGCGTCAATATTGTGGCTTTCAGTCGATTGGTTATCTGTTTGAAAAAAGCAACAGCCAACTCCCCTTAGCAGCGTGCTAATAACGCTTTACTGTGGCTTTTCAGCTATCGAAACTGAAAAATGCGATTATTGGTTTCCTTCATTTTCAATGACTTGATATCATTGAGAACGGGGGGCTCTTCCTGCGCCGCCCACAGGTTGCCGAATAACCGCGTTTTTCAGCTGCCTGTTCAACCTTCTGCAACCGATGAAGTTATTGTTAACCCGGCCAGGCCGTTCCGGAAGGCAGTGACTGAATCTTTAGGTTCAGCGCGCGGTGCCTGAATCCGATATATAGGGGCACCAAGTTAATAATAACATAATGCCCTGATATGTGATTTTCCAGTGGCATCACAATAGCAAAGCGGTAATACTACTCGCTTCGTTGACGAAGATATTGTCCTGAAACGGGTTTGATTTGCCTGTCGTACCGGGTAGAACAAGGCGCGTTCGCTATGGGTGCCGGGAGAGGATGAGCTATGGATGGAGTTTATGAGTCATGATCCGTTTGTTTCGCCATTACGTGCCTGCTTCGCTGGTTATACTGGCTATATCCGAGTTTCTGATTTTTTTCCTCTCCATCTACATCGGCGTGGGAATCCGGTTCATCAGTCAGGAGGCAGGGGCATCTGCTTCGGTCGAGCCGCTGTTTCCGAAGGCGGTTTTGTTCGCTGTCGTGATGCTCGGGTCGATGATTTCCATGGGGTTGTACTGGCGCAATCCCCACGTCAGCATCATGGGAATGCTGCACCAGCTTTTCCTCGGTTTCGCTGCCGGTGTCATGGTTATGTTGATACTGTTTTACGCATTTCCGACGGTCTTCATCGGGCGGGGCGCCTTCGGGATAGCCCTTGCCATCGCTTTTGCGGGCATCTTGACTGCCCGTATCGTTCACTATTTCTACGCAGATACAGATACACTCAGGCGCCGGCTGCTCGTGCTGGGGACGGGAGAGCTTGCTTCCCAACTGGAGCGGGAGCTGGACACGGGTGAGATGGCTCCCGGTTTCAAGATAATCGGCTTCGTCCGCATCTCCGGAAAGCCGGTCGAAGTCGATATGAACAGGGTGATCACTGCGCATCCCTCGCTGATGGAGGCCGTGAAACAGCATCAAATCCAGGAGATTGTCATTGCCCTGGATGAGCGGCGGAACTATTTTCCGGTCTGGGATCTGCTCGATTGCAAGATGAATGGCGTGCAGATTACCGATGTCACCACTTTTCTCGAACAGCGTACCAGCAAGATAAGGCTCGACACCGTTCACCCCAGCACCCTGATTTTTGCCGACGGCTATTCGCATGCCGTGTTGGCATCCTATGGCAAGCGGATACTCGATATCGGCGCCAGTTTGTCCCTGCTGGCGGTTAGCTGGCCGGTCATGTTGCTGACGGCGATGGCCATTATGCTGGAGTCCGGTGGCAGAGGGACCATCTTTTACCGGCAGGAGCGGGTAGGAAAGGATGGAAAAACATTCGATGTCCTCAAGTTCCGCAGCATGCGGATGGATGCGGAAAGGGGCGGTAAAGCCCAGTGGGCGTTGAAGAATGATGATCGGGTGACCCGGGTCGGATGCGTGATCCGGAAATACCGGATTGACGAACTTCCCCAACTGCTGAACGTGCTGAAGGGGGACATGAGTTTCGTTGGCCCGCGTCCCGAGCGGCCGCAGTTTGTTGAAGAGCTGACCGAAAAAATACCCTATTACGGGTTACGCCACAAGGTTAACCCGGGGATCACCGGGTGGGCCCAGATCTGCTACCCTTATGGTTCTTCCGAAGAAGATGCACTCGAAAAACTGCAATATGACCTGTACTATATAAAAAACTACAGTTTGTGGTTTGATTTTTTGATTCTGACTCAAACGGTCTATGCTGTCCTTTCGGGCAGAGGGGGGCGTTAGAGAGATTGGCGTTGCATGCTGGTGAAAAAGGCGTAACCCTTGTCCTCCATCGCCCCCTTGTGGGAAAGGGTTTGTATCCGCAATGGGAGGGGGACACGGCATGAATTTGGGCGTCATCAGCTATTCGCTCGCTGTATCCTCGTCTTTGGTGCTGGCGCTGCTGCTTTTGACTGCGTGGCGAAACCGCTATTTCGGCAGCCCGTTGTTCATTGTTGTCGTCGTGGTGACGACGCTTTGGGCCATTTCCGCCGCTTGGCTGGCAGGATTTGGAACCAGTCAGGCCGGTTTTATCTACCGGTTGTTCGAGGTAGTGCGCTACTTTGCCTGGTATGCGATGCTGCTGAGTCTGCTCGCCCCCTTCTCGCATGCAAAGGGGTGGCTGCGGTACCTTGCGCTGGCTGCGCTGCTCCTTCCCGTTCCGCTCCTGTTCGCGCACATTGCCCCTGACTGGGTTTTGAGCCATGTTCCCTATGCGCTGGGTTCCGATATCCGGAATCTTGGGCATATCATCTTGGCAATTGTCGCGCTGGTGATTGTCGAGCAGATTTTTCGCAGCGTCCACCAGGAGCAGTTGTGGCGAGTGAAACATCTGCTGCTGGGAGTTAGTGCAGTGTTCGCCTTTGATTTTTTTCTCTATGCGGATGCGTTGCTCTTTAATCGTATTGATGGTGCCATCTGGGATGCCCGGGGCTTTATCAATGCGCTGGTCGTGCCCATGCTGGCGGTTTCGGTTGCGCGTAATCCTGACTGGTCCGGGGACATTTATGTTTCCAGAAAAGCCGTTTTTCATACCACATCGCTGTTGATTGCCGGTATCTACCTGGTGGTGACAGCCCTGGTTGGTTATTACATTCGTGACTATGGTGGGAGCTGGGGCAGAGCGCTCCAGATCACCTTTCTTTCCTGTTCTGTTATTTTGCTGATTACGTTACTGCTTTCAGGAAAGGCGCGTGCCTGGCTTAAAGTGTTTCTGGGCAGAAATTTTTTTCAGTACCAGTACGATTACCGTGATGAATGGTTGAAACTCATCAACACCCTGGCGCTGGACCGGACGGGACTGGATCTGAAGATCCGGGCCGTCAAGGCATTGGCTGATATTGTCGACAGCGAGGGTGGAATGCTGTGGACCCGAAGCGAAGAGGGGCGTTATTTCCACAATACCAGTTGGAATCTCTCCCGGCATGTGACGGAGACGGTTACTGCGGCAACCCCTTTGGTTCGGTTTCTCGAGCAGCAACGAAAGGTGATGGAGATTATGCAATATCGGCACAAGCCTGATGACTATCCGGGTCTCCATCTCCCGGAGTGGGTTGAGGATATCGAGAGTGCCTGGCTGATCACCCCGCTGATTCTCAATGACGAGCTGATCGGTTTTATCGTATTGGTCAGGCCTCAGGCGCCGCGCCGGCTCAACTGGGAGGAGCGGGATCTTTTGAATACGGCAGGAATGCAGATAGCGAGCTACGTTGCTTTTCTGGAGACTTCGGAGGCACTGATGAATGCCCGTCAGTTCGAGGCGTTCAACCGGCTCTCTTCCTACGTCGTCCATGATCTGAAAAACATCAGCGCCCAGCTCTCCCTTGTGGTTACCAATGCCGAACGGCACCGGGACAACCCGATGTTTATCGAAGATGCGATCAACACGGTTTCGAATGCGACGGCCAAAATGAACCGGGTGCTGGCGCAGCTCCGTAAAGGCAGCAGTGAGGGAACTCAAAAGGCGATTGTAAGCGTATTCGATGTCCTGCAGGAGGTGGCCTCCATTTGTTCAGGTGGCAAGCCGGTTCCGGTCGTGGACAAGTGCAGTAGCGATCTTCTGTTGCTGATTGAACGGGAACGATTGGTGAATATACTTTCGCACCTTGTGCACAATGCCCAGGAAGCAACGGATGATCAGGGAGATGTGCTGCTTCGCGCTGAAGCGGCAGAGAGGGATGTCCTTATCGAGGTCATTGACAGTGGTTGCGGTATGGACGACCAGTTTATCCGGGAACATCTGTTTCGTCCGTTCGATACAACCAAGGGAAATGCAGGAATCGGGATTGGCGTCTATGAAAGCCGGGATTTTATCTGGTCGCAAGGGGGGGAGTTAACAGTGGAAAGCCGTACCGGGGCAGATTCCGCGACGACTTTCAGGATAAAACTTCCGCGCTACGAAGATGTCCGCTCTTTTGCGGAAAACAGTGAACGGAAGATTAGCGAGGCAGTCAGTTGAACGGTGAAAACATAAAACTGTTGATAGTTGAGGATGACCCTGGCTTGCAGAGCCAGTTACGCTGGTGTTTTGAAGATTACGAAGTCATTTTTGCGGGGGACAAGGAGTCAGCCCTGGTTGAGTTGCGGCGTCATGATCCCCCCGTGGTTACTCTGGATCTTGGTCTTCCTCCTGATCCAGCAAATGTCAGCGTGGGTCTGGAGACCCTGCAGGAGATACTGAAAGTTTCTCCTCACACGAAGGTCATCGTGGTTACCGGAAACGAAGATCGTGAGAATGCGGTAAAGTCCATTGCACTGGGCGCCTATGATTTCTATCAAAAGCCGGTCGATGCACAATTTCTGGGGCTGATAATCGACAGGGCTTACCGCTTGTACGCGCTGGAGAAGGAGAACCGCCGCCTGGCAGAACGTCCAGGCAGCTCTCCGTTGGCGGGGATTATCGCTTCCAGTTCCGAGATGGTAAAACTCTGCCGTATGGTTGAGAAGGTGGCGCCGACCGATGCGACGACCTTGATTCTCGGTGAAAGCGGCACCGGGAAAGAGCTGTTTGCTCGGGCATTGCATGATCTCAGTCACCGGTCAAGCGAACGGTTTGTTGCAATAAATTGTGCAGCGATCCCTGAAACCCTGTTGGAAAGCGAGCTTTTTGGTCATGAAAAAGGTGCGTTCACCGGGGCGGTCAAGCAGACGATAGGTAAAATCGAGTGCGCCCAGAAGGGGACGCTTTTTCTGGATGAGATTGGCGATCTTCCCGGCCCCCTGCAGGCAAAATTATTGCGTTTTCTGCAGGAACGGGCCATCGAACGCATCGGTGGCAGGGAGGAGATCCCCATCGATGTTCGGGTGGTGTGCGCCACCCATCAGAATCTCGATGACCAGATCCGGGAAGGCCTTTTCAGGGAAGATCTCTATTACCGCGTCAGTGAAATCCGCCTGGAGATTCCGCCGTTGCGGGAGCGGCAAGGCGATATTATCGCCATCGGCCGCGCACTACTTCTCCAGCAAGCCGAGAAGCAAAGACGTTCACTACGTGGTTTCAGTGATGATGCCATTGCAGCCATGGATGCCCATGAATGGCCGGGAAATGTGCGGGAGCTGGAGAACCGGGTCAAGCGGGCGGTCATTATGGCGGAAGGGGCGCAGATTACCGCCGAGGACCTGGACCTGCCGGTTCCGGAAGGGCGGACGCCGCTGAGCACGCTGCGCCAGGCGCGGGAAACCGCCGAGCGGCGGGTGCTGGAACAGGCGCTTACAATGGTCGACGGAAATATGTCGAGAGCGGCGGAACTGCTGGGTGTTACCCGCCCCACTCTCTATTCGTTGCTGGAGAAGTACCAGATGCGTGGTTAACTTCCTGAAAGTGGCGCCATGCAGTAGAATCACCTGCTTCAACCAACCGATTCATGAGGGAGACATATGTTACGGCTGCATGGCGCCCCTGCCTTTTCCCGGTTTCGTTTGCAAAAAACATTGTCTGCCGTGCAGGAGAAACAGCCGGCTGTCTCCCTCGTGTATGCGGAGTATGTTCATTTCGCCGATCTGGAGCGCCATCTGGAGGATACCGAGCGGGCACTGTTGGAGCACCTGCTTCACGATGGAGCGCCCCGGCGGCAGCCTCCCCGCGGGCAGTTGCTGTTGGTGGTGCCGCGCCTCGGCACCATTTCACCGTGGGCGAGCAAGGCTACCGATATTGCCCACAACTGCGGTCTCGACAAGATTCATCGTCTGGAGCGCGGCATCGCCTGGTATTTCGTGACGGCTGACGAGGTTTTGCTCGATGAACAGCAGCTGGCTGATATCAAGCCGCTCATCCATGACCGAATGACGGAAACTGTGTTGAACAGTCTGGATGAGGCGGAGGGACTGTTTTTGCAGAGCGAGCCGGCACCTTTGACAACCGTTGATATTCTTGTTGGTGGGCGCACTGCGCTGGAAGCGGCCAACCGCGAACTGGGGTTGGCGCTGGCTGACGATGAGATAGATTATCTGCTGGAAAATTTCCGGTTGCTGCGGCGTAATCCCACCGATGTCGAGTTAATGATGTTTGCCCAGGCCAATTCGGAACACTGCCGTCACAAAATATTCAATGCCGACTGGGTAATCGACGGGGTGCCGCAGCCGCACTCCCTGTTCGACATGATCCGCAATACTCACCGCGCTCATCCGGGGAAAGTGTTGTCCGCCTACAGCGACAACTCCGCTGTGATGCAGGGTTTCGATGGCAGGCGTTTTTTTCCCGATCCCGCTTCCCGGCAGTACAAGCCCCACAATGAGGCGATCCATATTCTGATGAAAGTGGAAACCCACAATCATCCCACCGCCATCTCCCCCTTTCCCGGCGCGGCCACCGGTTCCGGTGGTGAGATCCGGGATGAAGGGGCGACCGGTCGCGGTTCCAGACCGAAAGCGGGCCTGACCGGCTTTTCGGTATCCAATCTGCGGCTGCCGCAGGCCGTCATGCCGTGGGAGCGGGATTACGGCAAACCGGGGCGTATCGCCTCGGCACTGGAGATTATGCTGGAGGCACCCATTGGTGCCGCAGCATTCAATAATGAATTTGGCCGGCCCAATATCTGTGGTTATTTCCGCACCTATGAGGCACAGGTTCCCGGGCCTGAAGGTAACGAGATACGTGGTTACCACAAGCCGATTATGCTGGCGGGCGGGTTGGGTAACATCCGGGCGGAACAGGTGGAAAAGGGGGATATCCCGCCGGGGGCGCAGCTGGTGGTACTGGGGGGACCAGCGATGTTGATCGGTCTGGGTGGCGGGGCCGCCTCCAGTATGGCCAGCGGCGAGCGTATCGAGGAGCTGGATTTTGCCTCGGTACAGCGCGGCAATCCGGAGATGGAACGGCGCTGTCAGGAGGTTATCGATCAATGTTGGCAGCTGGGTGCTGATAATCCTGTCATCTCCATTCACGACGTGGGAGCGGGTGGTCTTTCCAATGCCATGCCGGAACTGGTGAATGACAGCGCCCGTGGTGCCCGTTTTGAGTTGCGCACCATCCCCTGTGACGAGCCGGGTATGTCGCCGATGGAGATCTGGTGCAACGAGGCCCAGGAGCGCTATGTGATGGCGGTATCCAGCGAGAGCCTGGATCGGTTTGCAGCCATCTGTGAACGGGAGCGCTGTCCGTGGGCGGTGATTGGCGAGGCAACCGGGGAACGGCGGCTGATTGTGGGAGATGGCTATTTCGACAATACCCCCATTGATATGCCACTGGAGGTGCTGCTGGGCAAACCGCCCAAGATGTTGCGCGAGGCGCACCACCACCCCTTTCACAAGGAGGAGTTCCGGACCGACGGTATCGATATCCGCGATGCGGTCTACCGCGTGCTGCGCCTGCCCACGGTGGCAGACAAGCGTTTCCTGATCACCATCGGTGATCGCAGTGTGACCGGACTGGTGGTTCGTGATCAAATGGTAGGACCCTGGCAGGTGCCGGTAGCGGATGTGGGTGTCACCAGCTCCGCCTTTCATGGCTATACCGGCGAAGCGATGGCGGTGGGTGAACGCACTCCGCTGGCGGTGCTGCATCATGCCGCTGCGGCACGTATGGCGGTGGGGGAGGCGTTGACCAACCTGGCTGCTGCCCGCATCGAAACGCTGGAAGATATCGTGCTTTCCGCTAACTGGATGGCGGCCGCCAGCCACCCCGGCGAGGAGGCCGGCCTGTACGATGCGGTGAAGGCGGTCGGAATGGAGTTGTGCCCACAACTGGGGATTGCAATCCCGGTCGGCAAGGACTCCCTCTCGATGAAGACAGTATGGGAAGCCGGCGGTGAACAGCGCGCTGTTACCGCGCCCCTGTCACTGATCGTCTCCGCCTTTGGCCGGGTTCAGGATGTGTGCAAGACCCTTACTCCACAGCTGCGCCCCGATATTGGCGGAGAGCTGATTCTAATCGACCTGGGGAAGGGTCAGAACCGGCTGGGTGCGTCCGCGCTTGCCCAGGTGTTTCGTGAAACGGGACACCATGTGCCTGATCTGGATGATCCCGCCCAGTTCAAGCGTTTCTTCGAAACGGTGCAGCTGCTCAATGAGCGCGGATTGATCGTTGCCTACCACGACCGTTCCGATGGTGGTCTGTTCGTCACCGTTGCGGAGATGGCCTTTGCCGGCCACTGTGGTGTGGAGATTACCCTGGATGAGCTGGATGCGGATCCGCTGACGGCAATGTTCAATGAAGAGCTGGGGGTGGTCATCCAGGTTCGCCACACCGATCTCGACGAGGTGCTGGCCTGGCTCCACGATGCCGGATTGGGGAGATACAGCCATCTGATCGGTGCCTTCAACGATGAAGACCGTATCGTTTTCAAACACAGCAGCGAAACGATCCTCGCCGAGCAAAGGGTGGATCTGCAGCGCGCCTGGTCGCAGACCAGTTTTCATATGCAGTTCCTGCGCGACAACCCGGAGTGCGCCCGTCAGGAGTACGACCGGCTGCTGGATGCGGAGGATCCCGGCCTGTTTGCCGAACTGAGCTTCGACCCGGATGACAATATTTCCGCGCCGTTTATCAACAAGGGAGCGCGGCCGCGCGTCGCCATTTTGCGGGAGCAGGGGGTCAACGGGCATATCGAAATGGCGGCGGCCTTCGATCGTGCCGGATTTGCCGCAGTCGATGTCCACATGAGCGATATCATCAACGGCCACACCACCCTGCAGCCGTTTTCCGGCTTGGCGGCGTGTGGCGGATTCTCTTTTGGTGACGTGCTTGGAGCGGGGCAGGGGTGGGCCAAATCCATCCTGTTCAACGATCGCGCCCGCGAACAGTTCGCCGCTTTCTTCCAGCGCGGCGACAGTTTTGGTCTGGGTGTCTGCAACGGCTGTCAGATGATGTCCGGTCTGCGCGAACTGATCCCCGGCAGTGAGCAGTGGCCGCAGTTCCGTCGAAACCTCTCTGAACAGTTCGAGGCGCGCCTGGTGATGGTGGAGGTGATGAAGTCCGGCTCTCTGTTCCTGCAGGGAATGGAGGGCTCGAAGCTCCCCATCGTGGTTTCCCACGGTGAAGGACGTGCTGAATTTTCCGATCGGGATCACGCAGTCCGCCTGCTGCGGGAGCAGCGGGTAACCCTGCGCTATGTGGACAGCTATGGCGATCCTACCGAGATCTACCCGGCCAACCCGAACGGCTCTCCGCTTGGTATCACCGGTGTCACCACCCCCGACGGCCGTTTCACCATCATGATGCCGCACCCCGAGCGGGTATTCCGCGCTGTGCAGAACTCCTGGTATCCCGATGAGTGGAACGAGGACGGACCCTGGCTGCGCATGTTCCGCAACGCGCGCTGCTGGATCGGCTGAGGGAGCTATTCTGCCTGCTGCCGCTGCAGATCCGCCACGACGCAGCGGAGGATGTCATAGTCGTAGTTGCCACCCAGTAGCTCATGGACCGGTTTCAGCCGGGGGTTGACCAGGTCGGTAGCGCTGAGGATAGCATCCTGGATCTCCTCCAGCTCCGTGCGCTTCAGGGTCACCACCTCATCCAGTTCGATCCGGCCGGCGGCAATCGCCTCGGCCAGGTGGTTACGGATGGTCTGCGGTTGCAGATCCCGCTGTTTTGCAATCTGTGCTACTTCCATTCCTTCGCGGAACAGCCGCAGCGTCTCCTGTGCGGTATCGGAAGGAGATGCCGTCCGCTCATCGCCGCCATGGTCGCGGATCACCGCAATAAAATCTTCACCGTACTGCTCCAGCTTGTGTTGACCAACGCCGGCGATCCGGCTGAACGTGGTCAGGGTTTGGGGACGCAGCTCGACCATCTCCATCAGCGTGGCATCGTGAAACACCACATAGGGTGGTACCCCCTGCTGTTCGGCCAGCTCTTTGCGCCGTTGACGAAGCGCCTCCCAAAGTTGGGTATCCGCATCGCTGACAAACTGTTTCCGTTCCCGGCCGGCGGTGCTCTTTTTCTCTTTTTTTCGTTCCTTGCGAAGCTTGAGCTGCTGTTCACCACGCAGTAGCGGGCGGCACAGGTCGGTCAGGCGCAGCGAGCCGTGCCCCTCCATATCCACCGTGATATAGCCCAGCGCCACCAGCTGCCGGAAAACCGTTCGCCACTGGCTGATATCCAGCTCTGTGCCAATTCCCCAGGTGCTGATCCGGTGGTGGCCGAAGCGCTGGATTCGCTCGTTCTCCCTGCCGAGCAGAACATCGATCAGATAGTTGACGCCAAAGCGCTGGCCGGTGCGGTAGACACAGGAGAGCGCTTTGCGCGCCGCCTCCGTTCCGTCCCAGGTTTCCGGTGGCTCCAGGCAGTTGTCACAGTTGCCGCAGGGCTGCTCCAGCCGATCGCCAAAGTAGGCCAGCAGCACCTGGCGGCGGCAGTGGGTAACTTCGCACAGACCCAGCATGGCCTCCAGCTTCTGCCGCTCGATGCGCTTCTGGGCTTCGCCGGCCTGGGAGGACTCCAGCATCTGGCGCAGCATGATCACATCCTGCAGACCGTAGGCCATCCAGGCGTTGGCGGGCAGGCCGTCCCGTCCGGCGCGTCCGGTCTCCTGATAGTATGACTCCAGACTCTTCGGGAGATCCAGGTGGGCCACGAAGCGCACATCCGGTTTGTCGATCCCCATGCCGAAGGCGATGGTGGCCACCATGACGATGCTCTCCCCGGCAAGAAAGCGCGCCTGGTTCTCCCGCCGTACCTCGGCAGGCAGACCGGCATGATACGGCAGGGCGTTCCATCCCTTGCTTACCAGCCAGGCCGCTGTCTCTTCCACCTTTCTGCGGGAGAGGCAATAGACGATGCCGGCATGATTCTGATGCTCACTGTCGAGAAAGCGCAACAACTGTTGGCGGGCATTCTGTTTTTCCGTAATTCGATAACGAATATTCGGGCGGTCGAACCCACTGATGAACACCTTGCCGCTCTGCAGCGCCAGCCGTTGCAGAATATCGTTGCGGGTGACCTCGTCGGCGGTGGCGGTAAGCGCAATGCGCGGTACCTGGGGAAAGCGTTCGTGCAGAACGGAGAGCTGGATATACTCCGGGCGGAAATCGTGGCCCCACTGGGATACGCAGTGTGCCTCGTCGATGGCGAACAGCGCCAGCGGCGCCTGCTCCAGCAAATTCAGCATTCGTGGCATCAACAGCCGCTCCGGCGCCACATAGAGCAGATCCAGCTCATTGGCCAGAAGCTGCTGTTCAACCGCCGCACTCTCGCTGGGAGTTAATGTCGAGTTGAGAAAGGCGGCGCGTACACCGCTCTGGAGGAGGGCGTTCACCTGATCCTGCATCAGTGCAATCAGGGGTGAAACCACAATGCCAACACCTTCGCGCACCATGGCCGGGATCTGGTAACAGAGCGACTTTCCACCACCGGTTGGCATCAGCACCAGTGCATCACCTCCATCGATCAACTGCTGGATGATCGTTGCCTGGTCGAGCCGGAATTCATCATAGCCGAAGGTACTGCGCAGGATCTGCAGGGCGGTTTTGTTCATGGGCGGTAATTTACCACTTTATCCATGCCAAAAGGGATGTGGCTGCTCAGATAGCCCCTGAAATCCGCTATTTCCGCCGGGTCAATCGTTACAAGGAGACAATATGCTGCCTGCCCGGCTTCGTCGTTGTTCCCGCCTATCCGGTTCCAACCCTGCCCGGGAGGACATGATGGTAGTTGCTGTATACTGGACTTCCGTGGGGAAAAAACTCCAGCATCGCCAACGCGTAGCGATCAAACGGATTTTCCGTATTTGCGATTCGCCTGGCGATCTCTCTGGGCAAGCCGTGGGTGTTGAAGCGGATCGTAAAGGGAACCGGATAGTCCGTGCCGAACAGGATCTTATGATGTACCTGCGTCTGTTTTGCCAGGTGGTGCAGCGCCCTGGCGCGTAGCGGAATGAGCATGGCTGAGATGTCGGCGTACAGATTGTCATGCGCCTCCAGCAGTTCAAGTAGTTGAAAATAGTCGCTATCGAACCAGGCGGGGTTTCTGGACAGGTTGCGCCAGGGGAACAGCTTGTGATTGAGCTGCCCCAGCCCCATATGGGCGGCGATGACAGTGACACCGGTCTCCACAGGAAGGCGCAGCATCTCTACGCCCTCATAAGCCTTTTCCGACCTGATGGAGTATTCGCTGCCAACGTGAACAATCAGCGGCAATTTGTACTGTCTGAGTCTTTCGTAATACGGGATCAGGCCGGGTGTATTGAGATCAATCCCCCAATAGTTTTGGAGAAACTTTGCCCCCTGGCACCCTTTTTCCACATATTCATCGATTGAATCCAGCGCATCGGGCCGGTTGGGGTTGATAGAAAAGAAGGGGACAAACTGCCGGGGATAGCGCCGGGCAACCTTGATTACGTCACTGTTCATTGCGCAAACGGTTTTGTCCCGATCGATCTCCCGGCCTTTGGCGTCTATTCGGCTGTCTACGCCGAATAGACAGGTTTTATCCACGAAGCGTGAGTTTTTTACTGCGCGGGCCATGGAGGTTACATAGGTCTCCCACGGATCAGTTCTTAGTTTGGCGGGTTCGGCGCCAAGATTTTTGGCGAAGAACGGCACCGCCATTCTATCGAGCAGCCTGTCAAAGCGTACCTGGGGGCTGAGCAGGTGGGTGTGAATATCGACGGTATAACTCAATTCATCCATGTACTTTCCATGTGGCTGCAGGGGCGGGTCGGATCGCCGGACGCTGTTTGGCGCACTCCCTTCCCGCAGTTTTTTCTTCCAGGGGGGAGTACTAGAATTTGTAACTATTCAGCATCGTATGAAACAAGCCGGTAACTGTTCAGCTCACCCCTGAAATCCGTCAGTTCAAGGCGAAAAATGGGAGTTTACGCGTGTAAATGAGCCTTTTTCAACGCAGAAATGGCGGATTTCAGGGGTGAGCTGAATAGTTACTAGTACTCTTTCAAGGTAATAAATCAGGATTCAGTTGGTCTGTCAGCGTTCAGGCAAGGCGCTCCTCGCAGCGAATGGCCGTTGCCCTTTGCAAGAGGAGCAACGCCGCCATGGATGCTGACAGGCCAACCCTTCGGGCGCCCCTGTGGTGTTCCGCTGCGGTGTTGCAGCGCTTGACAAGGGAACAACCCTTGCCTGCGCACTGCGCCTTGCCGCGAAACACCACAGGGGCGCTGAATCCTAATTTATTACCTTGAAAGAGTACTAGAATTTTACGTTGAAATTGGCCTGAATGCGCGAGTGTTCTGTGTTCTGCTCATCTATTCCCCTGGTGATGATCTCGGCGTCGTAATAGCGAAAGTCCATGTAGGTGTTTTTTCCGGTTTTATAATCCAGCTGCAAGCGATAACCTTCAAAGTTGTCGGCGGATGGTTCGGCGGACGGGAAGTTGTCCTGGGTAAACAGGCCGTCTCCCGGAGTGGCGTAGGTCTCGACGTGATATATATAGGCACGCAGGCCGATAGTTTCACTGATCCGGTATCGGCCGTGAACCACATACGCAATGTTTTCCTCATCGGCGTCCCCCTGGATATAGTCGAATGCCGCTCGCCAACTGCTCCCTTTGAGCTGGCCGCCGATGATCCAGTGGTTCATCGAGTTGAAGGCGTCTTTTCCGGTGTCAGGATCCGTCGCATCCAGAAAGCCCCCCCCGGCCGCCACGGTATACTCCAGACCGTTGGCGAAATGTGCAGTCAGAGTAGTCTGGCAGAGGGCGGCGCCCCAGTCGTCATCCCAGTTGCCTTCCTTGATGATTACGTATGCGCCATTCAGGGTGACCGGACCCGTTTCGTAAATGGCGGCCAGCGCTTCGGGATTGTTGTCCTGATCCCACCATATCTCCGCCGTCTGCCAGAAATTCAGGGGTGTTTTGCCCATTCTCAGCGTCAGGTTCTCTACACCGTTATAGGCTATATAGGCCGTATCGAAACCGATATTGTCCGCTGTATCGCCAACCGTTTGCATCGTTTCGTAAGGGGAGTTTTGACTGCTGCCTGTGGCCAGGCGGATTTTCCCGAACCAGGCGTCATTGGGCGCAAAAGAGACACCTGCACGGGCACGCAGACGTGCCCGGTTCCGGTCATGGGTGGTTCCATCCGGCCTCTTGCTGTTGTCAGCTTCGGCACGGAAGCGCATGTCGCCGAATAGCTTTACCTTGCCCTCAGCGTCCACCGCGACGGCGGCAGAGCCGGTGACCGAGAACAAGAGCATCGGTATCAATCCGGCGATCAGGCGTAAGAACCCCGGCTGTTGTGAGCACACTTGCGGCACCCTCGGTGAAAACACAACGGTGGATTGATTGCGGGCTGTCTGTTGATTCATTGGATATTCCCCTTGAAAACCAAGTGTATTATTTTCCCAAAGTATAGAACGTCGTGGCAGTCACGGTTTTGCATCTGAATCGGGCAGCTATCGCCTGGAAGCGTCTGCTTTTTGTATCTGGTTGTTTTGCATTGTATTTTCAGTGTTTTTGTATCGGGACTGGTTGCTTTTGCGCAACAGAAAAGCGAAGGCGCAGGGTCTGTTGGGCTTTCGTATACCGGTATTTCACTCAATTTGCGAAACTGTTATTCTTTTCCGTCAGTTAACGCTTTTGTAATAGTTGATTGTTAGCCTGTCAGCGGGTGTTCCTTCTGTTACCGGGAACAGCCCTGTTTTTCTGTCTTACGTGAGGGATGATTTGCAATGAACAACCAAACTGTCAAATGGGGTCTGGCAGCCGTGTCGGCCACCTGTCTTGGAGCCGCACATGCGGGTGGTGTGACTGTTTATGAAAAGGACGAGAAGTTTGTCAAGCTGGGGGGGCGGATTCACGTCCAGTATTATCAAATGTCACCCGATGGAGAGAGCAGCACGGATAAAATTTTTCTGCGCCGGCTCCGCCCCTATGTAGAGGGAAGCCTGCACAAGGACTGGAAGGGGAAGCTGCAGTGGGATATGGGCAAGGGAAAGGATGACAACGAGCTGGCGGTGAAGAGTGCCTATCTGCAGTACAAGGGCTTTTCTGCCGGCAAGCTCTATATCGGAAATTTCAAGTTGGGTTACTCCCGGGAGGAGATGATCTCTTCCGAGAGACAACAAACGGTGGAGCGTACTTTTGTCGGGGATCACAATTACGGCATAGCGGAGTATCTGGTCGGTGTTCGCTTCGATGGCTTCGCCGCCGGAAAAAAAATCAGCTATATACTCTCGGCCGGCGGCATGAATCTGGATCCTGACGACAAGAAGCTGGATTTCGATACCCCGGTAAACACCAAAAAGGACTGGAACGAAGGCTGGGTCGCCGGTGGCCGGGTGGACTACCACCCTTTGGGTTATCTGCCCTTCTCACAGGGTGATTTCAGCGGGGAGCAGAAGCTGACTGTCGGTCTGGGTGCTTTTGCCTGGAGTAATGATGATGATAACAACACCTATACCCAATCAGGCAAACATGACGCAGTTGCTGCGGCCAACAATGAGGTGGATGTAGACAGCGCCAACGGAGCCGAGATCAGCGTTGCCTACCGCGTTGCCGGTTTTTCGCTGGACGCCCAGTATAATGTCATCAATGCCAGTACAGTCGACAGTGATTACAGTGGCGGTATCTTCAAGAGTGGAGAGACCACACTGACCCAGATGGCGTTGAAGGGTGGCTATATGGTTATTCCGTCAAAGCTGGAGCTGGTGGCTGCTGTCGAGTCGATGGACGCCGATGGCTACAAGGATGTATGGAGGCGAAATTCAATCGGCGCCAACTGGTTCTTCCACAAGCACGATATCAAGGTGCAGTTGACCTATCGCCAGGGGGAAAACAAGGATGGCAAGAAGGGTGCGGATCTGGATGAACTGTTCCTGCAGACTCAGTATGTCTTCTAGCTGTTGTAACTATTCAGCATAGTATGAAACAAGCCGGTAACTGTTCAGATTGCCCCTGAAATTCGTCAGTTCAAGGCGAAAAATGGGAGTTTACGCGTGTAAATGACCATTTTTCAACGCAGAAATGGCGGATTTCAGGGGTGAGCTGAATAGT
>WFVH01000061.1 GCA_015491735.1 Gammaproteobacteria bacterium | reverse complement strand
CTATTCAGCTCACCCCTGAAATCCGCCATTTCTGCGTTGAAAAATGGTCATTTACACGCGTAAACTCCCATTTTTCGCCTTGAACTGACGAATTTCAGGGGCAATCTGAACAGTTACCGGCTTGTTTCATACTATGCTGAATAGTTACTCATGTTGTTGGTTGGATAGCGATAGGCCTCGCAGTTTTGTCACTTGCTCCAAGCATAGTACCAGGGGCAGTTTCTATGATGGGTTTGTTAATGTCCCTGGGGGCGTTAATTATTTCAATATTTTCGGTAAGCAGCAAAGGTGGAAAATACTTCAACATCACATTGATAATCGTTTTTTCGGGAGTGTTTCTGGTCAACGATGCTCTTAGGGTTTGGGATCCTTTGCCCATGCCAATAAATGCAAAAATTGCAATGTATGGCGTCTTTTCTCTTGTAGTGGTTGGGTGTGTGTTTCTTGCGAGGAAGCTGTCGGGAAATGAGTAAACCACCTAACCAGGGTATCCATCGGGCGGCAAAAGAATCGCCAGCTTCCGCTGCCGATGATGCCAGCGTTAAAGGGCAATAGCAAAAATATGGGCACCACATTTACACTGAAATACGAAAATCATATCCCTGGCCCAAGGCAATATGATTTTTGTTGGAGTCACGGGATTGTCATCGTAAACAGACTCTGTTTCAGAACCGGTGCAAGAGGAACTTGTTGTTTACCCGGAATTGCCTGGATCAGGTGGGCATGCGCAATAGATTGCATCCAGAGAAAACCCTTGCCTGACCATTATGCTGTGTAATGCACATTTTATTATATAGGAGTCGCCTGATGAGATTATGGATTGTTGCTGTTTCGTTAACCCTTCTGTCCGGTTATGTTTCTGCTGAAACGCCGGAGGAGAAGGGTTTGTCCATTGCGGTAGAGGCTGACAGGAGAGACAGCGGTTTTGGTGATTTTACTGCTCATATGACCATGACGCTCTCCAATCGTCAGGGGGAGAAGAGCGTGCGCAAGCTGCGGGTCAAAACCCTGGAGGTGGAGGGCGATGGCGACAAGAGCCTGTCCATCTTCGATGAGCCACGCGATGTAAAGGGAACCGCCATGCTGACCTTCTCCCACGCCCTCAAGCCGGATGAGCAGTGGCTCTATCTGCCGGCGCTGAAACGGGTCAAGCGGATCTCTTCGAAAAACAAATCCGGCCCGTTTATGGGCAGCGAGTTTGCCTACGAAGATCTGTCATCGCAAGAGGTTGAGAAATACAGTTACAAATATCTGCGCGATGAGGAGATAAACGGGCTCGACTCTTTTGTCGTCGAGCGCATTCCCGCCTATAAATACTCGGGCTATTCACGCATGGTTGTCTGGCTGGACAAGGAGCACTACCGTCCGCAAAAGATAGCGTTTTTTGACCGCAAGAACAAGCCTCTGAAAACCCTTCTGATTGAGAACTATCAACAGTACCTGGACAAATACTGGCGAGCAGACCGCATGCTGATGCAGAATCACCAGACCGGGAAATCCACCTTGCTGGCGTGGCGGGACTACCGCTTCCGTACCGGCTTGAGTGATCGTGATTTCAACAAGAATACCCTGAAACGCGCCAGATGAGAAAACTGTCCGTTTTGCTCGGGCTGTTGCTGCCGTTGCAGCTGGCTTCTGCTTGGGAGGTAAGCGGCTATGTCGAACCGGAACTGCGTCTGTTTGCCCAAGAGGGGATGCAGGCGGAGCAGGCGCGTACTGATGTTTCGCTCGCCATACAGCCCGAGTTCATTCACGAGCGGGGCGATCATCAGTTTGTGTTTACCCCTTTTGCCCGTATCGATCAGCAGGACGGCGAACGCACCCACGCCGACGTGCGGGAGCTATACTGGCTGTATGCCGGGGATGACTGGGAGTTTCAGGCGGGTATCGGCCGGGTGTTCTGGGGTGTTACCGAGTCGCAGCATCTGGTGGATATCATCAACCAGACCGATCTGGTGGAGAACATGGATGGTGAGGACAAGCTGGGGCAGCCAATGATCCGGGGCAGCCTGGTGCGTGACTGGGGTATCGTGGATGCCTTCATCCTGCCCGGTTTTCGCGAGCGTACCTGGCCTGGAAAGAAGGGGCGGTTACGTTATCCATTGGTGGTCGATACGGATGCCGCACGGTATGAGTCCAGCCGGGAGCAACGGCATGTGGATTGGGCGCTGCGCTGGACCCAGACATGGGGTGACTGGGATATCGGTCTGGCCCACTTCTCCGGTACCAGCCGTGAACCGCAGCTGGTGCCTGGCCTGAACAGTGCGGGAGAAGCGGTACTGGTTCCCTGGTATCCCCTGATCGATCAGAGCAGTCTTGATCTGCAGGCGGTCAAGGGTGACTGGTTGTGGAAGCTGGAGGCTGTCTCCCGTAATGGCCAGTGGAGAAAGCGCTACGCGGCGGCCACCACCGGATTCGAATATACCCTGGTGGGCGTGAACGATACGGCGATCGATCTGGGCCTGATAGCCGAATACCTGTGGGACGAGCGGGGCAGCGACGCCCTGACGCCGTTTCAGAATGACCTGATGGCCGGGGCGCGTATAACCCTCAACGACCAGCAATCTACTGAGCTGCTGCTGGGTCTGATCACCGATCTGGAGTACGATAGTCGCGTTTTCAGCATCGAGGCCAGCCGCCGCCTGTTCGATCACTTCAAGTTTACGCTCGAGGTTCGCCTCTTCAACAGTGGCGAACCGCGGGATCTGCTCCACGGCTTCCGCAGGGACGACTATCTGCAAGTGGCTCTGGCCTGGTTTTTCCGTTAACGCGGCAACCAAGTCTCCAGACGCGCGCCCCCCGGCGGGGGTCGCCTTTTTGTCAAGAGCCGCGATACCGGGCTGTTCAAGGTTGCTCCTCTTCGTTTGAGGGCGGGGATTCCGCCTGATCGGCGGCGTGCTTCTCCTCCGGTTGATTCGCTTTCGCCACCATATCCTCCCGTGTGGCATCTTTAACCGGATCGATCTCCCATTCAGGCACCCTGAATCGCAGTGTCTGATCGTTGCGTTGCAGCAGATAGTCGCCCTCTTTCAGCCTGGATAGCGTGTATTTCAGCTCACGATCTCCCGTCAGCGTCAGTATTATCTCCAGAACAGGATCATCTTTTGCCAGTTCCGGATCCTCTTTTTCGGTGAACAGCGATGTGATTGTGAAACCGGCTATTTTTTTGATGATCTCGTCAGCCTTGCTGCTGACTGTCTGTTCATCTTCGGCCAGATCAGCGACCTCCCATCGATCTTCATGCCGCGTCAGGGTGACCGCTGGCAGCTTGGCGCGGGTGATCTCTTTCTCGTTCAAGGCGAGGATTGTGCGATCTATCCATGCATCCCTGTCCACTGTGGCCTCGAACAGCGGCAAGTTCACGACGATGACATCGGTTTCATCCGCTGCGCGGGCGTGCGCCTTGCGCAGTCCCGGAGAACTTCCCAGGTAGATCCGGGCGACAGCCTTGTCCCCCTGTCGCAAGGTGATGCGGCGTTCGAACAGGTTTTCATGAACCTTGAAGCGTTTGAGGGCGCCGGTGGTGGTGGCGACCGGCCAGCCTTTTTTCAGTTCCGACAGATTGCCAATCAACCCGGTGACTTTATGTTGATCGGCGGGGAAGTCATTCAGGCTGGAGAGTATCCACTGGCCCTCTTTTTTCTTGAGGGATACCTGCCCGTCTGCTGCCTCTATCTGTACTGAATCTACCTGCGCAGGTTTGAACGCGAACAGTTTTTCCTCCGGAGTGAAAGCCGCGTAGGGATCACCGCCCGTACTCAGTGCTATCGCCAGAACAACCTGTACGATGAGCAGCGCCCCCAGTCCTGCAATCCACTTTTTCATCGCTTAAGCCCTCTTTTCTTTCAATACGGTTTGGTAGTGATGTTGCATGCGCCGGCGTGCGCCACGGCGTATGAGCCATACCACCGCCAGGCCAAGCAGTGCCAGCGCGTAGTTGAGGTATTCCCAGAACTGCTGCGCCTCCCGATCCAGCGGCTCCAGGGTACGGGAGAAGTGCCCGCGGCCACGAATGGAGAGCAGGCCGCGCTCTTCCAGCGACCAGTCAACGGCATTTTCCACCAGTTTTACCGGATTGAAATAGCGGGTGCGCAGTGCGGCTGACGCCAGTTCCAGCGTGTTGTCACTGAGAAAGGTGTTGGATGAAAAGAGGATAATTCGTCCCGACTCGGGCGACTTGTCGATCACCCGGCCGATGGCGGTCTCTTCCTCTCCGGCCGTTGCGTCGTCCACCGCGCCTTCATCCTCATTTTCTGCTGTTTTATTTTCATCTTTTGCTTTCAACAAGGGGGAGGGCTTGCCTTTGAAGAACGAGTCAAACCTGCCCTCGACTACTACCGCCAGCAGCTGTTTTCCGTGCTCTCCTTCCTGGCTGAACCCCAGCTGTCCGTGAGCGCGAAAATCCGGCTGGATATCAGTGCCGGGCGAGGTCCAGGATCGATCCGAGCTGTACAGCAGCGGGATCACCCGGCGCGTGCTGTTTTTCTCCTCGTCGATGAGGATGGGAGAGCTCCAGTTCATGGTGACCTGGTTGAGCCCGGTATTGATACCACTCTCCTGATCCATGCCTTCCTCCCGGATATCGACGAAATAGGGGTAGGAGATCATCTGTGTCTCCTGCACGATGAAACCGCCGATGTTGCGCTGGATCGGGATGGGGAAGGCGGTGTTCTGCGGGTCGAGCACCATTTCGTTCTTGATGGTTATCCCGTAGTGCTTCAGCCACTCCTTCAGCCCCGACTCAAACGGCGTGGCCGAGAGTGCCTGCTGCATCGAAATATCGAATGGTGAGGTGGACAAAATAACCGTGCCGCCCTCCATCAGGAACTGATCCACCGCGAACAGCTGTTTTTCATCCAGCGACTCGGGCGCTACCATCAGCAACAGATCGGCCTCAGCGGGCACCCGGCCGCTCTTCAGGTCACTGGCCTGCACGGTATGCTCCTCCTCCAGACGCTGCTGCAACCAGCTAAACCGTTTGCCGCCAGTGTGAATTCCGTACTGGGGCATGGGGGGCATGCCGGGTGGCGTATAGAGGGCCACCGTTTTGAGAAAACCTTTTGAAAAGCGCTTCAGCGCAGTGTTGATGCTGCGTTTCAGGCTGGCGCTGTCAAGTGTCTCCGGCAAAGGTACCGGTACAATCCGGCCGCCACCCTCCAGCAGCATATAAAACCAGAAGGTATTGGGATCGAACAGGCCGGCCGCCATCGGGCGGAATCCATATTCACTCTCGATTTTCCGGGCCAGTACACCGCCTTCGGCATCGGGATCCCTGATCTCCACTTTCAGACGGTCACCAGCCTCGTCCTGCAGCTCTGCCAACGCCTTTTCCAGTCCCTGACGGAGTTCGGCAAGCTGTTCTGGCAGCCGTTCATCGGGGGAGATATAGCCCTTGAAGGTGATCGGGCGGGCAATATTTTCAAAAAGCTGCCCGGCGCTCTGGTAGGCGAACAGCACCTTTTTGATCGCCCGGGTGATGTCATATTCCGGATTGCGCAGCTCCACGTCGAGGTCGGCCTCGCTCTGCGCCTTGACCTCGATCAGATCGCGGAAACCCAGCGTTTCATACTGATCACCATACTTGATCAAAATGTCGAAATAGGAGTTGACCACCGCAGCCTGATACTTGTTTGCGGTCTGGAACGGAACCGGGCGGATACCGTATTTCTGTCCTGCCTCCTGCTCCAGCTCGGGATTCTCCAACGGGTCCACGAACTCCACCCGCACCTTGCCGTTCCCGGCGACGGCATACTCCTCCAGCAGATCCCGCAGCCGAGGCACCAGCGGTGCCAGCAGTGGATGGGTGTGGGCGCTGAAGTAGCCCCGGATTAGCAGCGGTTCCCGGAGTTGGGCAAGATAGTTGCGGCTGGCGTCGGAGATGGTGTAGATGCGCCCCTGGGTGATATCGGCCCGTGCCCAGCCTACCGGCTGCAGCCAGAGGTTGCCGACGAGGAAGTTGGCAATCAGCAGGGTGGTGACCGCTCCCCACTGGCGATGCCGGCTGTTGCCGGGGTTGCCTGCCCAGCGCAGCCGCTCCAGGGAGAAGACATTGAGGGCCAGGAAGATCCCCACCAGACTGAGATAATAGTAGAGGTCGCGCAGATCGATAACGCCACGGGTGATGGACTCGAAGCGTGAGCCGGTGCCCAGCAGTTGCAACAGTTCGGCGCCGCGGTTGCCGACCAGCCCGGTCAGGGCATCGGAGCCGAGCAGATAGAACAGACCGCAGATCAGTGAGGTGATGATGAGGCTGATAATCTGGTTGTCGGAGCGGGCGCTGACGAACAGGCCGATAGCGATGTAGGCAGCGGCCAGGAACAGGGTTGCCAGATAGCCGCCGAATACCGGCCCCCAGTCGAGATTGCCGATAAAGGCGACGGTCACCGGCAGGGGCAGCGTCAGCAGCAGCGCCACTCCCACCAGCATCAGACAGGCGATGAATTTGCCAAGTACCAGCTGCCACGGCGGTACCGGCGAGGTAAGCAGGAACTCCAGTGTGCCGCTGCGCCGCTCCTCCGACCACATGCGCATGGTGATGGCGGCGGTCAGGAAGATAAGCAGTACCGGCATCCAGGCGAAGAGCGGCCGGACGTCGGCGATGTTGCGGGCAAAAAAGGTCTCCACCCAGAAAAAGATGAACAGGGTGATGGCCAGAAAGGCGCCAAAAAAGATAAAAGCGATGGGTGAAGAGAAGAAAGCGGCAAACTCTTTGCGCGCAATCTGAAACAGTCGATTCACTTTTGAGCCTCCTTTGTTCTATTAACCTGGCAACAAATATATGGGCCTCAGCTGCCGCGTGTACGCCTGCAGCAAGCTTCGACGCTTGCCCATATATCTAGTTGCCGGGTTAATGGTGAGCAGCTGCTTCGAGAAATACGGATTCCAGGGTTCGTTGTTCCGGCTGCATGGCGTAGAGAGAGCAGCCTGCCTCCAGCAATGCTGATGCGATGCCGGGTGCGCACTGTTGCGCCTCTGTCTGTTCCTGGAACTCCAGGGCGTAACGCCGCTGGTGGCCATCGATCGACAGTTGCTCCACCTTGCGGATCGCGGTTATCTGCTTCAATGCTGTATCCACCCTGGCGGGTTCCGCATCCACTGTTACCAGCAGCCGGTGGGCGCTGCGCAGCTCGTCCATGCGGGCGTCGAGTACTTTTTCCCCGGCCCGTATGATGATCACCCGGTCACATACCGCCTGTACCTCCTGCAGGATATGGGTGGAGATGATCACCGTGGCGTGCTGCGCCGCTTCCCGGATCAGATCGCGCATGTGCTGTACCTGAGAGGGATCGAGACCATTGGTGGGCTCATCGAGAATCAGAATGTCTGGACGGTGCAGCAGGGATTGTGCGACTCCGACCCGCTGCCGGTAGCCGCGGGAGAGGGTGTTGATGAGTTGTGTCGCTTTTTCGGTAAGTTCGGTCTTGGCCACTGCCTCGCGCACCCTGGCCGGACGCTCTGTTTCCGGGACTCCATGCAGCGTGGCCGCATAGTCGAGATAGTCGATCACCGTCATCTCCGGATAGACGGGGCAGTTCTCCGGGAGATAGCCGATCTTGCGCTGGATGGCCTCCCGATCCCGATTGATATCCAGTCCATCGACCGTTATCGAACCCCCTGTCGGTTCAAGAAAGCCGGTAATCATTTTCATGATGGTGGTTTTGCCTGCACCGTTGTGCCCCAGCAATCCGACGATCTCTCCCTGGCCGATGTCGAACGAAACATTGTCGATTGCGGTAAAATCGCCATAGGTGCGGATGAGTCCATTGACACTGATCATCTTGCCTCCTGTTGTCTCGCTGTTTTTTGCGCCCTTTGTGCAACCGTATTTTGATAAATCAAACAGCGGTAAAATCATCGATAAACCGAACGGAAATATCTGACCGCTTGACCGCAAAAAAGGTTCCTGACCAATTGATGATGGTTGTATTCCTGCCGGTTTGCGGCGCAATTTTATAAACAGAAATATCGGGTGTAAAGTGGTTGTTCGGGTGGCCTGGCGGGGTTAATAACAAGTAACGATTCAGCATCGTATGAAACAAGCCGGTAACCGTTCAGATTGCCCCTGAAATCCGTCAGTTCAACGGGGAAATGGCGGATTTCAGGGGTGAGCTGAATAGTTACAATAACAATACCCAATTGCTTCCGGTGATATAATAGAAATTTTCAATCTGAACGCTGCGGGATGCCCCGGCGGGTTATGATGCCCACTGTTCCGCTGGCGCCGCGGCGGGAAGATGAACTGAATTGGTTGGGGAGACGTGATGGACTTACCCGAAGGGCTGATTGGCGCCCCTTGGCTGTGGGCGGCGAATCTGCTGTTTTTCCCCGTGCTGGCGGTGGCGCTCTATCGTGCTCCCTGGTGGCGGTTGCGGAGCCGGGAGGGGCAGCATTTGTTACTGGGGGCCTGCGTCTTTACCTTTTTTCTGTGGAACGTAAAGGCCGGCGTATCGCCAGGACTCACTTTCCATCTGCTGGGAGCCGGTCTGCTGACCCTGATGTTCAGTTGGGAGTTTGCGCTTATCATCATGGCGGTCGCACTGGCGGGAAACACCTGGACAGGCGGGATGGGCTGGGAGACCTTTGCTCTCAACGGACTGATCATGACAGCGTTGCCGGTGTTGATCATCTACCGGATTTTTCTCCAGGTGGATCGTCACGCCCCCAACTTTTTTGTTTATGTGCTGGCCTGTGGTTTCCTCGGTGGCGCCTTTTCTGTGCTGATGGCCGGGATGATGGGAGCGGCAGTGCTGTGGGGCAGCGGTGTCTACACGTTCGACTATCTGTCCGACAGCTATCTGCCATTTCTGCCGCTGATTATGGTCCCCGAGGGGGCGTTCAACGGCATGCTGACCACGCTGCTGATTACCTATCGTCCCGAGTGGATGCGCACCTTCCGCGATGAGCGGTACATTAACGGCAAATAAGAAGCAGAATGACATCCCCGGCACAAAACACATCCGAGATCGTTGCTGCTGTCGATCTGGGTTCCAACAGTTTTCACCTGATAGTTGCCCGGCTGCATAACGGTGAGGTGAGGGTGGTGGATCGCCTGCGTGAGATGGTGCGCCTCGGTGGTGGTTTTGATGAGCAGCGTCATATTACACCTGAAGCGCAGCAGCGGGCAGTTGCCTGTCTGACCCGTTTTGGTGAGCGCCTGTCGGGTCTTCCCGCTGAGTGTGTGCGTGCGGTGGGTACCAATACCCTGCGCAGTGCGCATGACTCGGGGCCGTTGATTGAAGCGATGGAGAGTGCACTGGGACACCCCATCTCCATTGTCTCCGGTGTGGAGGAGGCGCGGTTGATCTATCTCGGCGTTGCACACAGTCTGGCAGCGGACGGCAGACGACGATTGGTAATGGACATCGGTGGTGGCAGCACTGAACTGATCATCGGCAAGGGTTTCAAGACCCGTTATATGCAGAGCCTGTATATGGGATGTGTCTCCATGACCCAGGCCCGTTTTGCGGATGGAAGGATTACCCGCAAGGCGGTGAAGCGGGCACTGCTGGATGTGCAGATGGAGCTGGAGCCGGTGGTCGCGAAATTCCGCAAGCTGGGGTGGGATCGGCCAATTGGTGCGTCCGGTACCATTCGCGCTGTAGACCGGGTGGTCCGCGCAGCGGGCTGGAGCCGGGAAGGAATTACCCTGACGGCCTTGCAGCAACTGAGAGACTCGCTGATTGCGCTTGGCCATGTAGATAAATTGAACCGGCTTCCTGGCCTGAGCGAAGAGCGGGTTCCGGTATTCGCTGGTGGATTGATGGTGTTGCTGGGTACTTTTGAAGCACTGGGGATTGAGCGCATGGAGGTCTCCAACGGCGCGCTGCGTGAAGGTCTGCTGTATGAGCTGGTGGGACGTATCCGGGATGAGGATATCCGCAGCCGCAGCATCGATGAGCTTGCGCAGCGTTACCGGTTGGACAGTGAACATGCTGCGCAGGTGAAAAAGGATGCCCGGAACCTGCTTTCACAAGTGGCGGAATCCTGGCAGCTGCAGGGTAAATCCTGGCGTCAGCTGCTGGGCTGGGCAGCGCAGATCTACGAGATCGGACTCTCCATTGCGCACAGTCAGTATCATAAACACGGTGCATACATTGCGGAGTACAGCGATCTGGCCGGATTCTCACGTCAGGAGCAGAAACTGCTGGCAACCCTGATCCGCGCACATCGGCGGAAATTTCCCGTTGCCATTTTTCGGGAACTGCCGAAATCACAGCGTCGGCCCATGCAGCATCTGGCCGTGTTGCTGCGGCTGGCGGTGCTGTTCCATCGCAGCCGCAACAGCGATGCCGTTCCCAAGGTAAAGTTGAAAGCGAAAAAGGATATGCTGGAGTTGCGCTTTCCTGATGGCTGGCTGGAGCAGCACCCGCTGACCAACAGTGATCTGGAGCAGGAGGCGGAGTATCTAGCTGCTGTAGACATCCGGCTGGTAAGTAAATGAGCAACCCGCAACGCTCTCTTTTTTCCGGAGGATCTTTCCGGAAAAGATGTTTTCCAAAGTCTGTGGTGGCAGCGTATCAGGAAAGAGAAGCCAGCAGTTTCAACTGAGCTGAACAAGGCTCCTGTTTCCCTGGTGTAAGCCGTCGATAGATGCCATCGCGTTTCAGCAACCATGCCTGGGTGTTGTCGTCGAGATAATACTGCAACTCCTGGACTATCCGGCCGCGGAGTTTTTTTGACTCCACGGGAAACGCCACCTCTACCCGGTGAAACAGGTTGCGGTCCATCCAGTCGGCGCTGGCGCAATAGAGCTCCGGCGTACCGCTGTTTTCAAAGTAATACACCCGCGTATGTTCCAGAAAACGACCGATAATGGAGCGTACCTGGATGTTTTCCGAAATACCAGGAACTCCCGGTCGCAGACAACAAACACCGCGTATAATCAGATCGATCTTTACGCCGGCCCTGGATGCGCGGTACAGCGCCTGGATGATCTGCGGCTCCACCAACGCATTGAATTTGGCAATGATTCGGGCCGGTTTTCCCTGCTCCGCGTTGCGGGCTTCACGGTCGATTTTTTTCAGCAGGGCGGGGTGCAGGGTAAAGGGAGATTGCAGCAGTTTGTGCAGTTTGGAGACCTTGCCCAGACTGGTCAGTTGCAGAAAAACATTGTGCAGATCATCGCCGATCTCCGGGTCGCTGGTAAACAGACCGTAGTCAGTATAGAGACGGGCCGTGCGGGGATGATAGTTGCCGGTTCCCAGATGGGTGTAGTGGCGCAGATGCCCCCCTTCGCGGCGGACTACCAGAATCATCTTTGCGTGTGTCTTGTAGCCCACGACACCATACACTACGTGTGCCCCTGCCTTCTGCAGGCGGTTGGCCAGGATGATGTTCTCCTGCTCATCGAAGCGCGCCCGCAACTCGATGACCACCGTTACCTCCTTGCCGGCCCGGGCCGCCATGACCAGTGCATCCACCACGGGAGAGTCGGCGCCGGTGCGGTACAGGGTCTGCTTGACTGCCAGTACCTGCGGATCGGCCGCTGCCTGACGCAGAAAGTCGATCACCGGGACAAAGGATTCATAGGGGTGATGCAGCAGGATGTCACGTTTGCGCAGTAGCTCAAACATGTCGGTTTCATGTGTCAGCGGCTCCTGCAGGCCGGGAGTGAAGGGCGGATACTTGAGATCAGCCCGATCCACCCGATCACAGACCGCCTGCATGCGGTTGAGGTTGACCGGCCCGTTCACCTGGTAGAGATCATCACGGCCCAGCTCAAACTGCGCCAGCAGATAGTCGATCATCCGTTCGGGGCAGTTGTGGGCCACCTCGAGGCGTACCGCATCGCCATAGCGGCGGGAGGCCAGTTCGCCCTCCATCGCCCGCAGCAGATCGTCGATCTCCTCCTCATCAACGAACAGATCGCTGTTGCGGGTCACCCGGAACTGCCAGCTACCCTCTGCCTTCATGCCGGGAAACAGCTTGTCCACGTAGGCATGGATGATCGAGGTGAGAAACACATAGTCATGGGGACCGTTTCCCTCGATCTCCGGTGGCAGCTGAACAATCCGGGGCAGGGCGCGCGGCGCCTGTACTACCGCCATACCGCTGTTGCGCCCGAATGCATCCTTACCCTTCAGGGAGATGATGAAGTTGAGGCTCTTGTTGAGAATGCGCGGGAACGGATGGGAGGGGTCCAGTCCCAGCGGGCTGATCACCGGAAACAGCTCATGTTCAAAAAACTGTTGCAGCCACTCCGCCTGGGCCGGGGTCCACTCAGTGCGACGGATGAAGTGGATATTCTCCGCGGCCAGGGCTGGGATCAGTATCTCATTCAATACCCGGTACTGCTCTTCCACCAGCTCACGGCTGCGGACGTTGATTGCCTTCAGGGTCTCCTGTGGAGACATCCCGTCCGGTCCGCTCTGGGTCGAACCCAGTTCGATGAACTGTTTCAGCCCGGCCACGCGGATCTCGAAAAATTCGTCCAGATTGGTGCATGAGATGCACAGAAAGCGCAGCCGCTCCAGCAGGGGATTGGATTCATCCTTGGCCTGCTCCAGAACCCGCTGGTTGAACTCCAGCAGACTCAGTTCGCGGTTGATATAGAGTTCGGGTTGTTGCAGGTTGATATTATTCATGGCCGGTTTGTTTGTTGACAGACAACGCTATTAACCCGGCAACGATATATATTGTTGACCGGGTTAATCATTGTAACAGGGTTGATCTCCCAACCCGATCATGTCGTAGTAATATACCCCGGGGATTACCGGCCATTGTCGCCAATTACGGAGTAACTCGATGCCGCAGAACAATAATATGACCACCAAAATCCTGATTTGGATGATTGCCGGGCTGATTGTCGGCAGCCTGATCAACGCTTTCGCCAAGGAGGCAGGATTTATTCAGGACTATCTGGTAAACGGGCTTTTTCACGTGATCGGCGCACTGTTCATCAATGCATTGAAGATGTTGGTGGTGCCGCTGGTCACCTTTTCGCTGATTTGCGGTGTTTGCGGCATTGGGGATGTCAACACGCTGGGCCGGGTGGGGGTCAGGGCCTTTCTGCTGTTCATACTGACCACGGCGCTGGCGATAACCCTGGCGATCACCGTTGCGGTGGTGGTGGGGCCGGGGGAGGGGTTCGATATGCAGATGGCGGGGCAGACTGAGTTTGTCGCCCCTCCTGCACCCCCATTGAGCCAGGTGATCATCGATCTGGTGCCCACCAACCCGG
>WFVH01000060.1 GCA_015491735.1 Gammaproteobacteria bacterium | reverse complement strand
GGAAGAGGCGCGCAAAATGCACTACGGAGAACGGGAACAGCGTAATATCCGTGGTGCTGCGAGCTGGTCGGAATACAAGGCGTTGCGCGAGGAGGGTATCGAGGCGGTACCGTTTCCGGCCAAACCGGTTCCCAGGGAAAAGCTCAATTGATCATGGGCAGCCCCCTGTTGCCATCCGCGCTGCCACCGACGGCAGGGGGAGGGGGTGCTGGGCAGGGAACTTTCATGTGAGACAGCCGTTTTCCCACGCCTGGAGTGTTTCGCCGCGAGAAGCCATTGCTATTCAGCAGCAGTTGCGGCAGCAGGTTTGCGTGCGGGACTGCCTTGGGGAGGTGCGGTGGATTGCGGGCGTGGACGTGGGGTTTGAGCGGCGGAATACCGTTACCCGCGCTGCGGTTGCCGTGTTGAGCTTTCCCGATCTTGAATTGGAGGAGTACGCGATTTCCCGGCGGCCGACCGGCTTTCCTTACGTACCCGGCCTGCTCTCCTTCCGGGAGGCCCCGGCCGTGCTGGAGGCGTTGGAGAAGTTGCGGCAGCTTCCGGATCTGCTGCTTTGCGATGGCCAGGGAATTGCCCATCCGCGGCGCTTTGGCATTGCCTGCCATTTGGGAATACTCACCGGCATCCCGTCGATTGGTGTGGCGAAGACCCGATTGATCGGTCGCCACGGAAAGGTTCCGGATGAGCGTGGAAGCTGGCTGCCGTTGTGTGATGGGGACGAGGTTATCGGTGCTGTCCTGCGCAGCCGGCAAGGCGTTAAACCGCTCTTTGTCTCCAGCGGACATTGTGTGTCCCTGGAGACTGCTCTGCAGTATGTAATGGCTTGCGTGACCCGCTTTCGCCTGCCGGAAACCACGCGCTGGGCACACCGGTTGGCATCCGGTTCTTGCTAGGGGGCGTTCTCTTTCACGGTAATAAATCGGGATTCAGCGCCCCTGTGGCGTTTCGCGGCAAGGTGCAGGTAAGGGTTGTTCCCTTGTCAAGCACCGCAACGCCGCGGCTGTTACCCTAAAGTTCTACAATTTGCCGAGTAGCTGTATCATATGCGATTGATCCGGCAACCCCGAGGGGATTGATAATATGTATTGGCAACTGACCGGTGCTGAAACCGGACTTGTTTCTCAGGCTCTTTGGCGGGCAGCCATTTCCAGTTTTGTATCAGGTAAACCATTATGACGAGAGAAGTGAAAAAGGCTGTGTTTCCGGTGGCGGGTCTGGGTACCCGGTTCCTGCCTGCGACTAAAGCAAATCCCAAGGAGATGTTGCCTGTCGTGGATAAACCGCTCATTCAATATGCGGTGGAGGAGGCGGTTGCCGCGGGTATCGAGGAGCTTATCTTCGTTACCAGCAGCAGCAAGCGCGCCATTGAGGATCACTTCGACAAGAACTATGAGCTGGAGTCCAGGCTGGAGCTGGATGGCAAGTATGAACTGCTGAAAACAGTTCAGGATATTGTGCCAAGAGGTGTGGTCTGCCTCTACGTTCGTCAGCCGGAGGCGCTGGGGCTGGGGCATGCCGTACTGTGCGCAAAGCCACTGGTTGGTCGGGAGCCGTTTGCTGTCATCCTTGCCGATGATCTGATAAAGAGTGATGGAGCAGGGTGCCTGAGCGAAATGGTCAAGGCGTTTTCCTACCATGGCGGCAGCATTCTGGGGGTGGAGGAGATTCCGGTTTCCGAGACGGACAAATACGGCATCGTGTCGACTACGCTGCTGGATGAACGCATCAGCCGAATCGACGCCATTGTGGAGAAGCCGAAGCCGGACAAGGCGCCATCGAACCTGGCGGTGGTGGGCCGCTACATTCTGTCGCCTGTTCTGTTCGAGTTGCTGGAAAAGGTGGAGACAGGCGCGGGTGGCGAGATTCAGCTTACCGATGCCATTGCAGAATTGCTGGAGCATGAACAGGTGCTCTCTTACCGGTTTACCGGAAAACGCTATGATTGCGGCAGCAAGTTGGGTTATCTGCAGGCGACCGTGGAGTTTGCGCTGGAACACCCGGAGTTGAGAGACGCATTCAGGGAGTATCTGCAGGCTATTCCGGATGCCGATATTTTATTGACCCGGCAACAGTAGGCCGTTGCGGACCTGTCTGGCCGGGTATCGGGTTGTGACGGTATCAACAATCCGCTTTCCAGCCGCTCAGTATGGACATGCAGGTTCTCAGCATTGCTTCCGCCCGCTCCGGGGAGCTGGCTTCGTTGTAACAACGCAGCTCCGGTGCATTGCCGGAAGGGCGCAGATGAACGACATCACCACTCTCAAAGGTGATATGCAGGCCATCGGTATCATCGATACCGGATACTTTGCCAAAATCCTTGCCAAACAGGGTGAAGATTCTGCTGTTGGCCAGTTCCCGATCCTCGGGGTAAAGCCAGGCCAGGCGGGAACGGCTCGACTCGGTAGGGAACTCCTTGATGCGATCACTGGCGGTGAACCGTTGTGGCAGCTGTTTCAGCAGTTTTGCAATGGTGCAGCTCTGCTGCCGGGCGAGAAGTATTGTCGCAAGGATGACGATGATGGCGTCCCGCGTTGGTAATGCCTTGAGAGTGCGGGTTCCCTGCTGGATATCGGAGCCGGTCAGAAAGCCGCCGTTTGCTTCGTAGCCGACCACTGGGGTGGTGGCGCTGGCAAGCGCCTCGTTCATGGCGGCGACAACATAGGGCGAACCGATGCGGGTACGGATTACCCGCTTGAAGTATCCACACTTTTCCACGGCGCTGTTGCTGCTCACGGGTGTCGCCACAATACCGGCGCCGAGATATCGGGCACAGAGAATTCCGGCAACATCACCCCGCAACCAGTTCCCCAGCTCATCACTGATCAGCGGCCGGTCACCATCGCCGTCGGCGGATACGATACAGTCGAAGTCGTGCGTTGCCGCCCATTGCCGGGCCAAGGCAATATCTTCCGGACGGATTGCTTCCGTATCGACCGGCGTAAAGGCATTGGTTCTACCCAGCCGCGTGACAGTGGCCCCCAGCGCGGCAAGAGTATCATGCAGGGCGTCACGTACTACACTGGAGTGTTCATAGAGTCCAATCCGCGTTCCAGCCAGGCAGCGTTCAGGGAAAAAGTCCGTGTAGCGTTGCAGATAGTGTCTGCTGGCGTCCTGCCTTGGCAGGGGGAGAGGTAATGGGGCCACCAAGCTGCCATTGGTATCAAATCTCCCGTCTGGAAAGGTGATCCGCTGTTTTTTTATCCCCTCTTCGTCCTCTTTGAGGATCTCGCCATCTGCTTTGTTGAACTTGATTCCGTTACGGTCGTCCGGGATGTGGCTGCCGGTGACCATCAGTGTCGGGATGCCGCGTTCCAGCCCATAACAGGCAATGGCGGGAGAGGCAATTCCGCCGCAATTGAGGAGGCCGTAGCCCTGATCGGTGATGGCAGCGGCGCAAGCGGTCATGATCCGCTCCGTACTGGGGCGCAGATCGCCGGCGATGCCTACGGTGGATCCTTCATCCAGTTCGCCGAGTTGCCGTAGATGCTGCAAAAAGGCGGCGGTGTAGCTGTAACAGACTTTGTCCGTCATGGCCTCCACCAGACCGCGCGCGCCGCTGGTGCCGAACTTGACCCCGCTGGTCTCCATCAGATGGTCGATTCGTATCTGCTTCATTCGGACATCCAATACAAAAAAAGGTTGTGCGACTATCACACAACCTTTCTGAAATGGCTCCCCCGACTGGACTCGAACCAGTGACAAACGGATTAACAGTCCGTTGCTCTACCAACTGAGCTACAGGGGAATAGTTGGCCGGTTATGATAAACGATTGCCTTTGAAATGGTCAACCGCAGGTAACATCCTGTTTCCGGACGCGGCCGGTGGGACCGACTACCAGCGAACGGCCACGGCTTCCGGCCCCGGCGGAGCTGCATAAAGTGAACGTGCCATTGGCCAGCCCGGTGGTTGTTCCGTCACCCTTGTAAGAGAGACTGCCGCGTGAATAGGTAAGCGTTGTTCCACCCCGGAGAGCACCATGAATCCGCAGAAGCTTTCCGGCTCCATCCACCACGATCCAGCCTTTATGCCAGCCATTTTTGTCATTGCTGCATGAAGCGCTGGCGTCTTCGGGAGGGGGAGGAGCCGCATCAGGATCATCACTCTGGCAGATGGTTACTGCCGTTCCGCGTTTAATAGCTTCGCTCCGGGTAAAATTGAGGTCTCCCAGCAGGCCGTTGACCTGTGCAACCGTACGGTTGTCACGCATCACATTCTGTATTGCCGGTCCGGCTGTCGAGGCTACCACAACGAATACCGCAATCGTGATGATCAGCTCGATCAGGGTAAAGCCCGTTTGCCGGCCTGGCAGAGATTTATTGCAACTCATTTAATCATGGCTCCACCGGGATAACTGGTTGGCGGCTGGAGCTGTTTCAAGCAAGAGGGAAATATATAACGTCTGTGATGGCACAGGCGAAAAGATAGGGTTTAAACGCTCTCAGCTGCCTCTCGTTATGCTATCGGCATGATGGAGGAGAATGTTTAGCCGGGAGGTGTACTCTGTTGGATCATCTGTATGAATCAATAAACTATTAACCTGGCAACCAAATAGGCCGGGTCAATAACCAATCAGCTGTTTCAGCCGTTTCGTCGCCAGTTGTAACTGCTCCATGCGGGTGGCGAAAGAGAGCCGGATGTAGCCAGGGGCACCGAATGCGGAACCGGGAACGACAGCCACGCCGGCCTCTTCCAGCAGATGCTCGGAGAACTGTACATCATCTTCTATCCCTGTCAGCCTGTCGATGGCCTCCTGCACGCGGGGAAAGGCGTAAAAGGCGCCCTGGGAGGGGAGGCACTGAAAGCCGTTGATGCGGTTTAGTTCCGCTACTACAAAATCATGTCGCTCCCTGAATGCCCTGACCATGATGCTGATACACTGCTGGTCTCCTTCCAGCGCCGCTTGGGCAGCCACCTGTGAAATGGATGCGGGATTGGAGGTGCTCTGCGACTGGATTTTTTTCATCGCCGCGATCAGCGTGGCAGGGCCGCCGGCATAACCGATACGCCAGCCGGTCATGGCGTAGGCTTTGGAAACGCCATTAAGCACAACCGTGCGGGAATAGAGCTCCGGACAGGCATTCAGAATGTTGGCAAATGGCTCATCGGCCCACAGGATGTGCTCATACATATCATCGCTGGCGATAACAATATTGGGATGTTGCGCCAGCACTTTACCCAGAGCGGCCAGTTCTGCCCGGGTGTAGGCGACTCCGGTCGGATTGGAGGGGCTGTTGATTACCAGCAGGCGGGTGCGCGGGGTGATTGCTGCCTGCAGCTGATCCGGTGTGATCTTGAAGCCCTGGGACAGACCCGTTTCAACAAATACCGGTTTACCCTCCGCCAGCAGTATCATGTCCGGATAGGAGACCCAGTAAGGGACAGGGATAATGACTTCGTCCCCCGGATTGAGCAGTGCCTGAGCCAGATTGTAGAAGCTCTGTTTGCCGCCGCAGGAGACCAGGATCTGTTCCTGCGTGTAGGTCAGATCATTGTCCTGCCTGAACTTGTGGATGATGGCCTGCTTCAGTGGGGCGATACCATCCACGGCAGTGTATTTGGTAAATCCGTCATGAATCGCCTGGATGGCCGCCTGTTTGACATGTTCCGGGGTATCGAAATCGGGTTCTCCGACCCCCAGTGCGATGATATCCTTGCCTGCAGCTTTCAGTTCCCTGGCTCGGGCGGTGACAGCCAGTGTGGCGGAAGGTCTGACTGCTTTGACCCGATCAGAAAGTTTTATATCCAAGCCGGACTCCTGTAACGCGGATGTCTAAAACGATTAGTGTAATATATACCCTTGGCAAACCAAAATCCCGCATCCATGATGAACTTTATTGTTCGCCTGCCTGTGTTGAAAATGCTTGCTTTATCTGAATAAGATTTTTGCCCCTGGTGGGTATAATTTGAAGACAACCCCCTATCGAATTCCATGACACGACTGTTTGAACTGAATGCACCATTTGAACCTGCCGGTGACCAGCCGGAAGCGATCCGGCAACTGGTGGCTGGACTGCAGGCCGGTCTGGCAGGGCAGACTCTGTTGGGGGTGACCGGCAGCGGCAAGACATTCACCATCGCCAACGTTATCCAGCAGCTGCAGCGGCCTACCATCATCATGGCGCACAACAAGACATTGGCGGCCCAGCTTTACGGGGAGTTCAAGGCGTTTTTCCCCCATAACGCGGTGGAGTACTTCGTCTCCTACTATGATTACTACCAGCCAGAGGCCTATGTTCCCGCTTCAGACACCTTCATCGAGAAGGATGCCTCCATCAATGAGCACATCGAACAGATGCGCCTCTCTGCAACCAAGGCGATTCTGGAGCGGCGCGACACCATTATCGTTGCCACCGTATCGGCCATCTATGGTCTGGGTGATCCACAATCTTACTTGAGCATGATGCTGCATCTGTCGCGGGGTGAGCTGGTAGATCAGCGCCAGATCCTGCGCCGTTTGGCGGAACTGCAGTACACCCGTAACGATGTGGAACTGCGCCGCGCCACCTATCGCGTAAGGGGGGAGATTATTGATGTTTTCCCGGCGGAATCAGAGCGTGAAGCAGTCCGCATCGAGCTGTTTGATGATGAGGTGGAATCCCTCTGCTGGTTCGACCCGCTCACTGGCGAGGTGCTGCGCAAGGTGCCGCGGATCACTATCTATCCCAAATCCCACTACGTCACCCCGCGGCAGACCATTCTGGATGCCGTGGAGCAGATCAAGGTGGAGCTGAAGGAACGTCTAGAGCAGCTCTATTCGCTGAACAAGCTGGTGGAGGCGCAGCGTCTGGAGCAGCGTACCCGGTTCGACATCGAGATGATGATCGAACTTGGATATTGCTCCGGTATTGAAAACTACTCCCGCTATCTGTCCGGGCGCAATGCCGGTGAGCCGCCCCCCTCGCTGATGGAGTATCTACCGCCGGATTCCCTGATGATTATCGATGAGGGACATGTAACCATTCCGCAGATTGGCGGGATGTACAAGGGCGATCGTTCGCGCAAGGAGAATCTGGTGGAGTACGGATTCCGCTTGCCCTCGGCGCTGGATAACCGGCCGCTACGCTTCGAGGAGTTTGAACGCCTGATGCCGCAGGCCATTTTCGTCTCTGCCACACCCGGAAATTATGAAATAGAGCACTCCGGTCAGATAGTGGAGCAGGTGGTGCGCCCGACCGGGCTGCTGGATCCGGAAATCGAAGTTCGCCCCGCCACCACCCAGGTAGATGATCTGCTGTCGGAGATCCATAAACGGGTGAAGATTGAACAACGGGTGCTGGTGACCACACTGACCAAGCGCATGGCGGAGGATCTGACCGACTATCTGGCCGAGCATGGGGTGCGGGTTCGCTACATGCACTCGGATATCGATACCGTCGAGCGGGTAGAGATCATCCGCGATCTGCGCCTGGGTGAGTTCGATGTACTGGTGGGGATAAATCTGTTGCGTGAAGGGTTGGATATGCCCGAAGTATCCCTGGTTGCCATTCTGGATGCCGACAAGGAGGGCTTTCTTCGCTCTGATCGATCATTGATTCAGACCATCGGTCGCGCTGCGCGTAACCTCGACGGCAAGGCGATTCTCTATGCGGACAAGATGACCGGTTCCATGCGCCGCGCGATCGATGAAACCGGGCGGCGGCGCCACAAACAGATTGCCTTCAACGAAGAGCATGGCATTACCCCCGAGGGGATCAGCAAAAAGGTGCATGACATCATGGAGGGAGCCTGCCCCGGTGCACCCGGTTCACCACGCCAGTATGCCAAGGTGATGGATGAGATGGCGGAATATGCCGCGCTGTCGGGGGAACAACTGGCGAAAAAGGTCAGGCAGCTTGAGCGGCAGATGTTCCAGCACGCACAGGATCTGGAGTTCGAGCAGGCAGCGCACCTGCGGGATCAGATCAAGGCGCTGGAAGAGAAAAATATGGGGTTGCCAGCGAGTTAGCGGCCTCGCCGACGATTGTTGTTGTATTCCCGCAACAGCCATCCATCAAATTGTACTACAATTGACACACGTCAAGGCCGGTTTTTTCCTCATTACAGTATTGTTCGTTTCATGGCCGAGTTTGTGTCGGTATGAAACCCCTGATACGGACATCCGCTGTTGCCGAGCCATATCGGGTCATGTTCAGGTTGTACATTATCTTAAGTAACAGAACTTTTAGGAGCAGGAAAATGAAAAAAAAAGCGTATGTTCTCGCATTGGCTGGTACTACCTTTATGCTGGCGCCGCTGGCGCAGGCAGAGGTGGGTCATAACTTTACTGAAGCGTTGACCGGAGGCAAAGCGTCGGCCGATATGCGGTTCCGGATGGAAAATGTCAGCGATGATGGCATGGACGAAGATGCCAATGCGCTGACACTGCGGACCCGTCTCGGTTATCTGACAGGCGACTATGAAGGATTCAAGGCCTTTGCAGAGATGACCAACACCTCCGCGTTGGGTGATGATGATTACAAGGTTCCCGGTGCCAAGAGTCCGTTCCCGAAAAATGACCCGTCTGCTTATCCAGTGGTGGCCGATCCCGAATTAAGCCGCATCAATCAGGCGTGGGTAAGCTACTCCGGGATTGCAGATACTGCCGTTAAACTGGGCCGTCAGCGCGTCAAGCTCGACAATGATCGCTTCGTTGGTAACGTCGGGTGGCGGCAGACGGAACAGGTCTACGATGCATTGGTCATTGCCAATACCTCAATTCAGGATACAACCTTGATCTACGGTTTCGTTAGCCGGGCCTACAATATCTTTGGTGACGAAACCCAGTCCCAGTCTCATCTGTTGAATGCTTCTTACAACGGTTTTTCTTTCGGAAAGATAACCGGCTACGCTTATCTGCTGGATTTGGGTCCAGAGGATTCTGGAGCAGCTGACAGCCAGACGTTGGGGTTGAGCTTTGGTGGGAAACAGGGACTGGGTAATGATTTCAATTTGCTCTACGGCCTCGAGTTTGCCAGTCAGAGCGACTATGCGGACAGCCCCGATACGGTGGATGCCAACTATACAAAGCTGGAGTTGGGAGGTGAGTTTGCAGGTGTGACAGCAAAGATTGGACAGGAGAAGCTGGGTGGTGATGGAACCTATGCCTTCCAAACGGTTTTGGCAACAAAACATGCCTTCAACGGTTGGGCCGATAAATTCCTTGTTACCCCCTCTGATGGGCTGGTGGACAACTACTTTTCTGTCGGTGGCAAACCCATGGGGATCAAGCTCTTGGCTGTCTATCACGCCTACTCCTCTGATGAGGGAGGGGATGACTACGGTACAGAAATCAACTTGCTGGCTGCGAAGAAGTTTGCCAAGAACTACAGCGCAGGTTTGAAGTACGCCAGTTACAGTGCGGACAATAACGATGCAACATCTTCCCTGAACACAGATACCGACAAGGTTTGGTTGTGGGGTCAGGTCAAGTTCTAGCAGTTGCTTGCAAGCAGCCGGGTATTGGAGGTCCGGTAATCTGATATCAGATTACCGGATGAGGAAGGTAGTAGAGCCGGCGCATAGGTAAGATCTTAAGAGAAAAACCAAGCCCTATCGGGAACTTATAGCGCCCCACCCGATCCGATCGTAGTAGACCAATACAACGATGGGAGTGGATCGGATGGGGCACAAACAGATTAGCCATGTTTTGAGACAAATGAAACAGGTTT
>WFVH01000059.1 GCA_015491735.1 Gammaproteobacteria bacterium | reverse complement strand
TGGGGCGCTCCCTTCGGGCCGGTCAGGAAGCGGTCATCTGCGGTGTTGCGCTCCCTTGAATTAGCTATGGCTAGTCCTGCGGTCGCGCGCCTGGCAGCTAACCGCTTCCTGACCGGCTGCATCCCAGGTTATCACCTTGACGGAGTACTAGTGAGGTGAGGCCAAAAAAACAGTATACTTGGTTCTGCTTTCCCAAGCCTCGTTGCTTGAGTCGGTGCGGGACGGAACCCGATTCACCGGATAATTGCGCCAGTTTTAGGCCTGCGAGAAACCACGCCAAGGCCATGTAACCGGCCGATAAGGCAAGGGGTTATATTCCGGCCCCGGGTGCCAGGCATGCTCTTTTCCCGGGCCGGTTTGCATCCAGCCCGCTGCTGCTGAACGGGTTCCATCTCTGGCCTCTGCGTTGATGCGGTTGCCGGGTTAATATAATAGTTACTGGATTGAGAGAGGGCTGTCTGTTGATGCAGGCCTTGGCGATAGCGAGCGGTGGAGCCGTTGGCGCTTTGTTGCGTTTCTGGATGTCCACCTGGGTATACGCCCGGTTGGGCAGGGAGTTCCCCTGGGGGACGCTGGCGGTCAATGTGACCGGTTCGTTGCTAATGGGGCTGTTGTATATCTTGTTGATTGAACGCCTGAGTACTCCGCCGGTCTGGCGCGCCGCGCTGCTGGTGGGATTGCTGGGCGCGTTTACCACCTTTTCCACCTTTTCCATCGAAACCTTGAACCTGGTCGAAGAGGGCGCGCTGCTCCGGGCGTTGATGAATATTTTGCTCAGTGTAACATTGTGTCTGTTCGGCGCCTGGTTGGGTGTGCTGCTTGGGAGAGTGCTATGAAAGAGCGGGAAGTTACCATGGCGCGTATCTATCTGCTGGAGGGGGAGGTACAGCTCACCAAACTGCTCAAACGGCTTCATGATTGGGAAAAGCTGCGTGGGGTGACCGTATTTCGTGGTGTCAGCGGTTTTGGCGGCAACGGAGAGATACACAGCGCCGGGTTGATGGATTTGGCTATGGAACTGCCCATTGTCGTCGAGTTTTTTGACGACAACGACAAGGTACAGGCGATCCTCGAACATTTGGAAGAGGAGATCAAGCCAGGTCATGTGGCCTGGTGGCCGGTACGGACAAATGGATGATTGCGTGAACGGGGTGACTCTGGCGCTCGGCGTTCTTGCCCGCTGTTTTGCTTCCGTCGGCGCTGCATGGCGGAGCAAGCGGCAGATCCTGGTTCAGATTGCCATTGCCCCGCTTGCAGTTCTCACGCTGATTTTGGTTTACTGGCGCATCGCCAGGGGAGTGCGCCGGGAAGCATTCGCACTGTAAACGCTCCTGCAGCCGCCAACCACAGATACAGAACAAGGAAAACAGATGCTAGATCCAAAGCTACTTCGCAACCAGCCGGAGCAGGTTGCCGCTCAACTCAAGCGGCGCGGTTTCGAGCTGAATGTAGAGCAACTGGTCGGGCTGGAAGCAGAACGCAAACAGCTCCAGATCCAGACGCAACAGTTGCAGAACAGGCGCAACAGCAGCGCCAAGGCCATCGGGCAAGCCAAGGCGAGGGGCGAGGATGTTCAACATCTTTTACAAGCGGTCTCCGATCTGAAATTGCGTTTGGAGGGGGTGGAAACGCGCCTGGAAGCGCTGCAGGGCGAGATCGATGCCATCGCTATGGGGATCCCCAACATTCCCCATGAAACGGTTCCCGATGGTGCCGGCGAGGCGGACAATATCGAGATCCGCCGGTGGGGTGAGCCGCCGGTGTTTGGTTTCGAACCCCGCGATCATGTGGATCTGGGGGCAGCTCTTGAGCAAATGGATTTCGAAACCGCCGCGAAAATAACCGGTTCCCGTTTCTCCCTGCTTAACGGCGCGTTGGCGCGGCTGCATCGCGCCCTGATTCACTTCATGGTCGATCTGCATACCGGCGAACATGGTTATACCGAAACCTACGTCCCCTATCTGGTCAATGCGGAGAGTTTGCGCGGCACCGGGCAGCTCCCCAAGTTCGAGCAGGATCTGTTCAAGCTGGCCGGGGAGCATGATTACTACCTGATCCCCACCGCTGAAGTCCCCTTAACAAATATCGTGCGCAACCGTATTGTCGGAGCGGAGGCGCTTCCGTGCAGGTATGTCACGCACACCCCCTGTTTTCGCAGCGAGGCCGGCTCTTACGGAAAAGACACCCGCGGGATGATCCGCCAGCACCAGTTCGAGAAGGTGGAGATGGTGCAGGTTGTTCGTCCACAGGACTCATGGCAAGCGCTGGAACAGCTTACTGGCCATGCCGAGACTGTTCTTCAAAGATTGAATCTTCCCTACCGCGTCGTTGCGTTGTGCGCGGGTGATCTGGGTTTTTCCGCCACCAAGACCTATGATCTCGAAGTGTGGTTGCCGGGGCAGAAAAAATATCGGGAGATCTCGTCCTGCAGTAATTTTGGCGATTTCCAGGCGCGGCGCATGAAAGCCCGGTGGCGCGATCCCCAGACCGGTAAACCGGAGTTCGTGCATACCCTCAACGGTTCAGGACTGGCCGTTGGCCGAACACTGGTTGCAATTATGGAAAACTACCAGCAACCGGACGGATCCATCCGCGTGCCAGAGGCATTGCTGGCGTATATGGGGGGAGTAGAGATAGTCGAATAGTAGGGAGGAGCGCTGTTTCTCAACGCCAGCTGACTATGTCATCCAGGTGGCGGCGTGGTGATAGCCCCGCAACTTCGGCAGGATAGCCGACGCTGAGAAGCGATAACGGAATCTGGTCGGCCTCCAGGCCTGCAATCTCCCTTACCCGCGGTTCATCGAACTCTCCGACCCATGTGGAGGCCATCCCGGCGGCTACGATGGCCAACTGGGCGTACGCGGCAGCGATCGTTGCATCCTGCAGGGCATAGATGCTGGCGCCTCTCTCCCCGAATCTGGCGGCGGAACGCACCGGTTCCGCGCTGAATACAAGAACCACGGGTGCTTCGGCCAGAAACCGTTGCCGGGACGCGGCTTCGGCGAGCTTTTCCCGAGTCTGTTCATCGCGGACAACGGTAATGTGATAAGCCTGAATATCACCTGCGGAAGGGGCCGCGCAGGCAGTCTCCAGAATTGCGTTCAGTTTTTCCATCTCCACCGGCGCGCCGGTCTGATATTTGCGGATGGAGTGGCGGTGATGAACGGTTTCAAAAAAATCCCACATGGCTTTTTTCCTGTTGCCGCAATCGGGCCTGGGCATCGCTGCTGGTTATTCCGGTATTGCGGTTTGTGTGTCACCCGTTGGATGGATCATAACGAGTAACTATTCAGCTCACCCCTGAAATCCGCCATTTCTGCGTTGAAAAATGGTCATTTACACCTGTAAACTCCCATTTTTCGCCTTGAACTGACGGATTTCAGGGGCAATCTGAACAGTTACCGGCTTGTTTCATACTATGCTGAATAGTTACAACGATTGCATCACTGTCTGTCACTGTTTCGGCGTTGAATAATCGGGGAAATTGAGCCGAAGAACGCGCCGCGCATCGTTTGCCAGCTGCTGCTGACCCATGCGTTCATATCCCCGGCCCATTATGTCGAGGGCCTCGGCGACCGATGGCGTATTCTGGTAGTGTTCTACAACATACCGGGCCCGGTTGACCGCCGCCAGCCAGGCCTCTCTTTCCATATAATACCTGGCAATATGGATTTCGTGTCTGGCCAGGCTGTTGAGCAGATGCTTCATCCGCTGTATGGCATCGCTGCGGTACTTGCTGTCCGGGAACTTGCGAACCAGCTCGGTGAAATAGTTGAACGAACGCCGCAGATGGCCCGGATCCCGTTCGGTCGGATCCTGATTGAAGGTTTTGTTCAGAAAGCTCTCCCCCTGGGAAAAACTGGCCAGCCCGCGCAGATAATAAGCGTAGTCGACATGAGGGTGGCGCGGATGCTGTTTGATGAAATTATCGGCGGTGGCGATGGCGGACTCCGGTTCATCCGCCTTGAAGTAGGCGTAGATTATATCCAGATCGGCCTGTTCGGCATGCCGCCCGTAAGGATAGGCGGTTTTCAGCTCTTCATAGTAACGGATTGCGGTTTCGTAATCGCGGTTGTCCAGTGCTGTTTTGGCCTCCTGGTAGAACCGTTGCGCGGTCCACTCTTTTTTCTGATCGACGCTGGCGCAGGCGCCAAGCAGGAGTATCAACGGGAAAATAACGAGAGAACGGGTCAATAGTCGCATTGTGTTAAAGTATCCAGCAATCATGGCGCCCCCAATCAGGCGGCCAGAGAATATGATTTGTTTAACTGCGCGGCTGGCCCAAAAATCCGCCATTTCAGCGTTGAAAAGTGGTCGTTTACCTGTTGTAAACGCACATTTTCCACCTTGAACCGGCCAGTTCCAGGGGCAATCCGGGCAGTTACTTTCGAAGCTCACAACCTGCTGAGTAGTTACGTTTGGCCAGTGATGATGCCTATTTTATCTGAAACATGAACAAACAGATAGCAGCAGCTGACACAGGAAAGCCGGGGCAGCGGCTGGTGTCGCAAATTCCCCAATCCATGGCCGGTCTGCGTCTCGACCAGGCGCTGGTGACTTTGTTTCCAGCCTATTCACGCAGCCGTCTTAGTGGCTGGGTCAAATCAGGGCAGGTGCAGGTGGATGGCTGCTGTTTGTCTCCGGCCAGCAAGGTAGGAGGGGGGGAGCGGGTAGAGCTGCTGGTGAGTGCGGAGCCGGTGGAGTGCTGGGAACCCCAGGACATTCCGCTGAACATCGTATATGAAGACGATGCCATTCTGGTTGTTGACAAACCTGCCGGTCTGGTGGTGCATCCTGCCGCCGGCAATCGTGATGGAACTCTCCTGAATGCCCTGTTGCACCATGCGCCCGAGCTGGCTCGGGTGCCGCGGGCCGGTATCGTGCATCGCCTTGACAAGCTGACCAGTGGCCTGTTGGTCGTGGCGCGCGATGTTACCAGTCATATCCGCCTGGTGGAGCAGCTTCAGGCCCGCACTGTCACACGCCGCTACTGCGCTGTGGTGGTGGGCGTGATGCCGGCAGGCGGGGTCGTGGAGGCGCCCATCGGGCGTCACCGCACAGATCGCAAGCGGATGACGGTTACCGAACGGGGGAAAGAGGCCATCTCCCATTATCGGGTAACAGAGCGCTTTGCCGGCCATAGTCTCATCGAGGTCCGCCTGGAGACGGGGCGTACGCATCAGATCCGGGTTCACATGGCGCATATCCGCTACCCCTTGGTGGGTGATGCGGTCTACGGCGGCCGGTTACGAATCCCTTCAGGTTGTGGCAGGGAACTGGCGGAAAGGCTGCGTGGCTTCAAGCGTCAGGCGTTGCACGCAGGCCGGCTGGGTATCTTTCATCCGGTCACGGGGGAGGCGATGGAGTGGCGGGCTGCCTTGCCGGATGATTTGGCGCAGCTGATTGATGCGCTGCGGCGGGACCAGGCAGCCGATGCCGTTTGACTGGCTCGTCCCGGAGTGGCCGGCGCCTGAGCGGGTGCGGGCCTGTGTTACAACCCGGCAGGGGGGCGTCAGCCTGCCCCCCTATGATGCCATGAACGTGGCCGACCACGTTGGAGACACGCCGGCCGCAGTAGCAAAGAACCGCGCCTTTCTGCAAGCGATGTTGAAGTTGCCCTCTTCCCCCCTGTGGTTGAGGCAGGTGCATGGCCGAACGGTGGCGGATGCCAATACGGCATCTCCGGGATGTGAGGCGGACGCCTCCGTCAGCCACGAACCGGGCCGGGTTTGTGCCGTTATGAGCGCGGACTGTCTGCCCTTGTTGCTTTGTTCCCGAGACGGTAGCTGCGTAGCGGCGGTACATGCCGGATGGCGGGGGCTGGCTGCGGGTGTTGTCGAGGCAGCGCTCAATCGTATGAGGGTTCCTGCTTGCGAAGTTGTGGCGTGGCTGGGACCTGCGATCGGGCGGGATCGTTTCGAGGTGGGTGATGAGGTGTACCGGTGTTTCGTTACGGCGCAACACCAGGCCGAAAGCGCGTTCTCGCCCAGTGGAGGGCGCTGGCTGGCGGATATCTACATGCTGGCGCGGCAGCGGTTGCAGCGTTGTGGCGTGAAGCATGTTTTTGGTGGCGGATACTGTACTTACCAGGACGAGGCCCGTTTCTTCTCTTACCGCCGCGACGGCAGAACCGGGCGAATGGCGAGTTTGATCTGGCTGGTGTAGCGGTGGGGCCGTTTTTCTCGTTGCCGGCTTAATAATATCCTGTCCAGTTCAGATACGCTTCCGTCATGGAGTCCCCCCACATCAGCACAATCCACCCGGCAGCCGCCAGATAGGGGCCGAAAGGGATGGGTATGTCCCGCTCATGACGGCGCAGCAAGATCAGTGCGACGCCGACGATGCTGCCTGCCAGGGATGACAATACGATAATCAACGGGATGGCTTGCCAGCCGAGCCAGGCGCCAAACAGGGCAAGCAGCTTGAAGTCTCCATGGCCCATTCCTTCCTTTCCGGTCAGCAGCTTGAAGAGAATGTAGACACTCCATAGAGAAAGATAACCCGTCATGGCGCCAATGATGGCCGTGGCTGGATCGGTAAACAGATCGAACAGGCTCAGCCCGAGTCCGAGCCACAGCAAGGGGAGTGTGATGCCATCAGGCAGCAGTTGATGTTCCAGATCGATAAATGTCAAACAGATCAGCGCCCAGGTGAGCAGCAGCGCGGCGGCAGCCTGCGGGCTGAAGCCGAAATGCCACACTACCAGCACGGAAAGCAGGGCGGTCAGTGCTTCCGTCAGGGGATATCGGATGGAAATGGGTTGACTGCACTCCTTGCAGCGGCCACGCAAAAGAAGGTAGCTGACCAGCGGAATATTTTCCCACGCCTCAATGGCGTGATTGCAGCCAGGGCAGCGGGAACGGGGGGTGTTGAGATTGAACGGCTTCAGATCGTCGCTGGCAGGTGCTGTTCCCTGCAGCTCATGGCACTGTAACCGCCAGTCCCGCATCATCATTACCGGCAGGCGATGGATGACCACGTTGAGAAAGCTGCCGACAATCAGCCCCAGCAGAGCGGACGCTATCACCTGCAACAGCGGGCTTCCTGCAAAAAAATCCAATATTTCCATAAGGTTGTCCTTGGATTATCCCCCCACGACACTACCCATCTGAAAGATGGGCATATACATGGCAATCACCAGTCCACCAATAAGTGTGCCAAGAACAGCCATGATGATGGGTTCCATCAAGCTGCTCAAGGCGTCGATGGCATCATTCACCTGTTCTTCAAAAAAATCGGCTACCTTGGCCAGCATGCTGTCCAGAGAACCGGCTTCTTCGCCGATGGCGGTCATTTGAATCATCATGTTGGGGAATAGTTCCGTTTCCCGCATCGCGGTGTTCAGCGGCTGGCCGGTCGCTACCTGATCGCGCATTTCCAGCACCGCCTTGGCGTAGACGACGTTGCCCACGGCTCCGGAAACCGATGACATGGCCTCGACCAGCGGTACGCCGGCCCCAAACATGGTGGACAGGGTGCGTGCGAAGCGCGCCATGGCGCCTTTGGTGAAGATACCGCCAAAGATAGGCAGTTTTAGCGATAGCCGGCTCATGGCCGCACGCAAGGCCGCAGATTTTTTGTATGCCCGGATAAACAGATAGACACTGACGACAATGCCCCCAAGTATCACCCAGCCCCAGGTCTGCAGGAATTCGGACATGGCGATAACAACCCGCGTTGGCAGTGGCAGCTCGGCGCCAAAGCTGCCAAACAGTTCAGCAAAGGCGGGAACCACAAAGATCATCAGGATAACAGTAATGATAATGGCGATGGCGATAACGGCAACGGGATAGAACATCGCCTTTTTGATTTTCGATTTGATGCTCTCCATTCGCTCTTTGTATTCAGCAATATTCTTCAGCAGAATATCCAGTGCGCCCGACTGTTCACCCACATTGACGAGGTTACAGAACAGTTCGTCAAAATGCTCGGGGTAACGGCCCATTGCGGTCGCCAGGGGGGTGCCGCCGCCCACATCGTTCTTTATTGCCACGATCATCTCGCGCATGGAGGGCTTCTCGATACCGGCAGCGATGATCTCCAGCGCCGATACCAGCGGTACGCCGGAGTTGATCATGGTTGCCAACTGGCGGCTGAATACGGCGATATCCCCGGCGTTGGGTTTGTTGAACAACTTGTCCAGCGTGGAGTTGGGTTTTTTCTTTATTTTTCCGGGAACAATGCCGCGCCGGCGCAGTTCCGCTTTGACCACGGCGCTGTTTTCAGCCTCCATGACGCCATTGGCCTTGTTACCCTTTTTATCCACTCCTTGCCAGATAAAATGTTCCAGTTTAGCGGTTTGCTCTGCCATGATTGTTACTCTTTGGTTACCCGGTTGACCTCTTCGAGACTGGTTTCACCCAGAATGACCTTTTTCAGACCGGCGCCGCGCAGATCAGGGATGTTTTCGGTGGCAGCCTGATCGGCGATCTGCATGGCGTCGCCACCTTTCATGATCAGACGCCCCATCGCTTCCGATATTGGCATTATCTGAAATATACCCAGGCGGCCTTTATAACCGTTGTTGCATTTGTCACATCCAACAGGGCGGAAAACGGTTATATCTTCCAGCTGCTCTTCGCTGAAACCCTCTTTCAACAGCGCTTCAGGGGGTAGATCTTCGGCCTCCTTGCAGTGATCGCACAACCGTCGCACCAGTCGCTGGGCGATGATCAGGGAGATTGTCGAGGCGATGTTGTAGCTTGCCACCCCCATATTGAGCAGCCGCGTCAATGTTTTTGGCGCATCGTTGGTGTGTAGCGTCGATAACACCAGATGGCCGGTCTGGGCCGCCTTGATGCCGATCTCGGCTGTTTCGAGATCACGGATCTCCCCTACCATGATGATATCGGGATCCTGGCGCAGAAAAGCTCGCAGCGCGCTGGCAAAGGTCAGCCCCGTCTTGGCATTGATGTTGACCTGGTTGATTCCCGGCATGTTGATTTCGGCCGGATCTTCAGCAGTGCAGATGTTGGTGTCTGGCGTGTTGAGGATGTTCAGCGCAGTGTACAACGTAGCGGTTTTCCCGCTGCCGGTGGGGCCAGTAACCAGTACCATGCCGTTGGGTTGGCGGATGGCGTTGTTGAAAAGCTCCTTTTGCTGCTCGTCGAAGCCGAGCGAATCGATACCCAGGTGGGACGCCATGGGGTCCAGCACCCGCATGACGACCTTTTCGCCGAACAGGGTCGGGCAGGTGCTGACGCGGAAATCAACGGCGCGTTTTTTGGACAGTTTGAGTTTGATGCGTCCATCCTGGGGAATGCGCCGTTCTGATACATCCAGCTGCGCCATGACCTTGATTCTGGCGGTCAAGCGGCTGCCGAGATTGACCGGTGGATGCGCGACCTCCTGCAAGATGCCGTCAAGGCGCTGCCGTACGCGGTAGTTGGTTTCGTAAGGCTCGAAATGGATATCGGATGCCCCCCGCTTGATGGCATCCAGCATGATTTTGTTGACGAAACGCACTACGGGCGTGTCGTTGATGTCCGCGTCGGTGTCTTCGTCGGCATCGTTGTCGGAATCCGCTTCTGTTTCCAGCTCTGACAGATCGTCATCGTCCAGATCCCCCAGGCTGTTGTCCGCGCCGTCCAGTGTTTTTGCGATGAGCACCTGCAGTATGTCATGGGGGGAAAGCACTGGCTCGACATTGAGGCCGGTGTGAAACTTGATTTCGTCCAGCGCTTGCAAATTGGTGGGATCGGATACAGCGACGAACAACCGCCCCCCCCGCTTGTACAGTGGGAGAATATTGTGGCGCTGTATCAGATCCGGGTTGACGCGGCTGATAACATCGAACTCCAGATCGGTGGCAGTGATGTTGAGCAGCGGGACGCCAAACTCCTGTGAAGCAGCCGCTGCGATTCCGTAACCATCCAGCGTTTTGTCGGTCAGCAAATGGGAGATGAAGGAGACCCCGTTTTCCACCGATGCCAGATAGTGGGCGCGGGCTTGCGTTTCGTCGAGAACGCCATTGGCGACCAGCCGGTGCGCGAGTCCACTGAGGGCGATGGAGTCTTTTTCCATAACTGCATTCATGCTCTGTTATGTCGGCTTTGCTACAAAAAACTTGAACGGGTCAAACGGCGGGATGGCGATGGGATGGGGGAGGGCGGAAGGGTCTCCTGTCCCCCGATGGCAGAGCCGGTTTCAGGCCGGTGGTGGCCGGAATTCAAGGGCCGGACAGAGAGAGTGTGCTGCTGTCCGAGGTGCGGGTTGCGGTCAGGGTATAGCAGGTATTGATACTTCCCCCGCTGCACGGGGCAATGGTATAGGTGAATTTGCCTCCTGATGATGGTTTGGGCGTCCAGTTGAGTCCACCTGCCGAAGTGTCCGTGGTGTATTTGCCGTTTTCGATATAGTACTCTTCCAGCGCAAGCTGCAGGCTGTTGAGGTTGTTCCACCCTTCGGTGCGCTCGGCGGTTTTAACGTAACCGGTGTAGGTGGGTACGGCAATCGTGGTGACTATCGCCAGTATTGCCACCACGATCATGATTTCGATCAGGGTGAAACCTTTTTGTGGGAGGGGGCTGTTCATATGTCTTGCAGTCGCTATGTCGGTAAAGGTTTTTGCCTGGGCAGAGGGAGGCAGCGCTGTCTCTTCTCCCCTGTTATCGGCAGGGAGTGGCGAGGGCTTTAATCCCGATCCTTGGCCGCATGCTGTCTGCTGCAGTAGAACTTTTGATCTCTCTTGACGGCCTCCTGTCTGGGAATATGCAGTTTGCAGTAGGCGCACTCGACCATGACGCCGAGATTGCCCTTGGTGCTGCAGGATTTTGTCAACCGGTTTTTGGCGCGGTAGCGCTGTATCAGGCGGACAAGCAGCCAGATGACAAGAGCGATGGCGATGAGGCGCAGCAGATTCATGGGAGTATTTCGGCGTGCTATTGAATTTTTTCCGGTCAATCGGTAGTGTGCCACACTTTCATACGCCAATGACAAGGAAAATGACATGCCCGCGTTAATCTGTGGTTCATTCGCTTACGACACCATCATGGTGTTCCATGACAAATTCAAAAATCACATTTTGCCTGACAAGGTGCATATATTGAATGTCTCCTTTCTGGTTCCGGATATGCGCCGGGAGTTTGGCGGTTGTGCCGGGAATATCGCCTACAACCTGAAAATGCTGGGGGGCGAACCCATTCCGATGGCAACGGTTGGTGATGATTTCGGGCCTTATGCGCAGTGGTTTGAACGGTGCGGGATCGGGCAGGCGCATATCAAGGTCATTCCGGGCAGCTTTACCGGCCAGGCATTTATCACTACCGATATGGATGACAATCAAATCACCGCCTTTCATCCAGGTGCAATGAGCATGGCCCACCACAACAGGGTAACAGATGTTCAGGATGTGAGCATTGGAATCGTCTCTCCCGACGGGCGCGAAGGCATGATTGAACATGCCGCCCAGTTTGCCGAGGCCGGTATCCCTTTCGTTTTTGATCCGGGCCAGGGCATGCCCATGTTTGATGGCAGGGAGCTGCTGTGTTTCGTGGAGCAGGCCAGCTGGGTAGCCTTGAACGACTACGAGTCCCAACTGCTGCAGGAGCGTACGGGAAAAACAATTACACAGTTGGCGGAGATGGTTCAGGCTATTGTGGTGACGCGCGGCGCGGAGGGTTCTCTCATATATGCCGGGGCGGAGTGTATCGAGATTCCCGCAGCGGCCATTTCAGCCGCGGTGGATCCTACCGGTTGCGGTGATGCATACCGGGCGGGGCTGCTGTATGCCCTCATCCGTGAACTGGACTGGCCAACGGCGGGCCGGGTCGCCGCATTGATGGGGGCGATAAAGGTTGAGCATCACGGTACACAAAATCACAGTTTCTGCATGGATGAATTTGCTGACCGTTTCAAGGAGAGTTTTGGTTACTCGCTGTCCTGAGACGGGTTAAAATTAACCCGGCCACATAATATATCGTATTCAGCCGTGCTGTGCGCGTTTGCGGCAAGGCGTCGAAACGCCGCTGTAGTACTCCTACAGCCAGTTTCGACAACGCAGACCGCGGGCGCGCACAGCACGGCCTGTCTTTTTCCTCTCAATCGGTCAGGAGCCTCAGGCCTCTCCCCTCTCGGCGTTGCGTGCCTTGCCAAGGGAGCAACGATCTTTGCCGGCGGCACGCGCCTTGACAGGGGAGAGGCCTGAGGCTCTGAATGCGACATATGATGTGGCCGGGTTAATCATATAGACCGGGTTTTCCGGCTGGCCGCGTCTTGAATCGCCGGTGCGCCCACAGATACTGATCCGGAGCGGATTCGATCAATGTTTCCAGCAATTGATTGACGCGGGTGGCGTCCTGTAATTTGTTGCCGGATGGATAGGCGGTGAGGGGCGGTTCGATGGTTATTTGATACCCTTTGGCATCCGGCAGACGGATATAGCTGATGGGTAAGACCGCGGCTCCTGACAGTCTGGCCAGGCGGGCAGTGATGGTGAGGGTGGCCGTCGGCAGGCCCATAAAGGGAGCGAAAACGGATTGTTTGCGGCCAAAATCCTGATCCGGTGCGTACCAGCAGATCCGGTTGTTTTTCAGTGCCCGAACCATGGCGCGCAGGTCGTGGTTGTCGATGACGCCGGTATAGTACTTTTCCCGGTGGCGGCGCATGAGCGCCTCGAACAGCGGGTTTTTTGCTTTCTTTACCAGAATATACAGCGGTAACCGGGTTGCCAGCATGCGCCCGCAGAGTAACATGGATGTAAAATGTCCACCCAGCAAAATGATGCCACGGCCTTGCCGCCGCGCACTGTCTAGATGCTCCATGCCCTTGATTTGAAATAACGGATTCAAGTACTGTTCATCTCTCCACCAGCCGAGCATGGTTTCAAACACGGCCATCCCTGAACTGCGCATGTTCTGTTTCACCAGTTGCCGCTGCTGCCGCCGGGTCAAGTGGGGGTATGCGATTGCGATATTGGTTTCAATAATCCGGCGCCGGGACGGTAGCAGATAGCGGGCCAAATCCCCCAGGCCCGCTCCAAGTTTGAGTTGCCAGCGCCAGGGGAGCTGCGCCAGTACCCGGAGCAGGCCGAGGAAAAACCAGATTGGCCAGAAACGGGGGGCGAGAAAACGTGATGGCTCGAAATTCGGATTGGATCGTCGCATCTGATTCAGCAAAGTGTGGCATGTATCGCTTTATATTATCTTACTTTATGCGTTAATAGACAGGTCAGAGGCATATAAGGCTGTCTATCTATGGATGTGAAGGTTTTGGGTTCCAGTGGTGGCGTAGGTTCCGGCAAGGGAACGACATCCCTGCTCGTGGATGACGACATCTTGATCGATGCGGGTACAGGTGTTGCGCAGTTGTCGATTGACGAGTTGAGTCATCTTCGCCATATATTCATTACGCACTCCCATCTGGATCACATTGCCTACCTGCCACTGCTCGGTGACACCATATTTGGCCTGATCCCCGATCCGGTCAGGGTCTACGCCTTGCCAGAGACACTGCATGCGTTGCGCAAACACATCTTCAACGGTATTATCTGGCCAGATTTTACCCGTATTCCCAACAGGGATGAGCCTGTTTTCCAGTTCGAGCCACTTCTGCCGGGGGAGACAATACAGCTGGGGGAGCGCAGTATCGAGGCGATGTCTGTCAAGCATACGGTTCCCTGTCTCGGCTACCGCGTGGCCAACGGAAGCGGTGCATTTGCCATTAGTGGCGATACCACCTGCAATGACAGTTTCTGGGATGCACTGAATGCGCACGCTGGCCTGGACATGTTGCTGATAGAGACAGCCTTCAGCAACAAGGATGAGCAGCTGGCCCATATCGCGCAACACTACTGTCCGCGTCTGCTTGCGGCGGATCTGGACAAACTCCGCCACCGGCCTCATATCTATATCATTCACGCCAAACCGGGTGAAGAGTCTGCCATATTGAGAGAGTGCCGCGAGCTGCTTGCGGGGCATCATGTGCACGGTTTGGCGGGTGGAGCCCGTTTCACGCTATAATACCGGCTTGGCAACTTCCACAACGCTCCCAATGAAATAATTCAGCAACCGGCGGCCGGATCCGCATCACTGCTTGAGGCGGACAGACAGGAACTGCCCAGGTTCTGAATTTTTTGTATAGTATGAAACAAGCCGGTAACTGTTCAGATTGCCCCTGAAATTCGTCAGTTCAAGGCGAAAAATGGGAGTTTACGGGTGTAAATGACCATTTTTCAACGCAGAAATGGCGGATTTCAGGGGTGAGCTGAATAGTTACGTTTGGAATACTGTTTATCGAGGCACTTCATGTTTGACAATCTCAGCGAGCGGTTGGCTCGTACCCTGAAGAACCTGCGCGGGCAGGGGCGGCTTACCGAGGACAACATCAAGGAGACGTTGCGCGAAGTTCGCATGGCTCTTCTGGAAGCGGATGTCGCCCTGCCAGTTGTCCGTGAATTCATCTCCCGCATCCGGGAGCGGGCGGTGGGCAAAGAGGTGATGACCAGCCTGTCGCCCGGCCAGGCGCTGATCAAGGTGGTCAGGGATGAACTGGTCAAGGTCATGGGGGAGGCCAACGAGGAGCTCAATCTGGCGGCCCAGCCACCGGCCGTGATTCTCATGGCCGGGCTGCAGGGCTCAGGCAAGACCACCACCACGGGCAAGCTGGCGCGCTGGCTCAAAGAGCGGCAGGACAAGTCGGTCATGGTGGTCAGTGCCGATATATACCGGCCAGCCGCCATCAGGCAACTGGAGACGGTTGCATCCCAGGTCGGTGCGGAGTTTTTCCCCAGCAAGACTGATCAGGATCCGGTGGCGATAGCCCGCTCCGCCCTGCAGCATGCGCGCACCCGCTTTATCGATGTGCTGATTGTCGATACCGCCGGCCGTTTGCACGTGGATACGGAGATGATGGACGAGGTCGAACGGTTGCACCGGGAGTTGAATCCGGTAGAGACGTTGTTCGTAGTGGACAGCATGACGGGGCAGGACGCAGCCAATACGGCCAGGGCATTCAATGAACAATTGGCGCTCACCGGCGTCATTCTGACCAAGACCGACGGCGACGCCCGGGGAGGTGCGGCGCTATCCATCCGGCAGATTACCGGAAAGCCGATCAAGTTTCTCGGCGTTGGCGAGAAAAATACGGCGTTGGAGCCGTTCCACCCGGAGCGGGTTGCTTCCCGCATTCTGGGTATGGGTGATGTACTCAGTTTGATTGAGGAGGTTGAACATAAAGTCGACCGGGCCGAGGCCGACAAGCTTGCACGTAAAATCAAGAAAGGCAGGGGGTTCGACCTGGAGGATTTTCGCAGTCAGTTGCAACAGATGAAGAAAATGGGGGGTATTGGCGGCATGTTGGACAAGTTGCCCGGTATGGGCAATCTGCCGGCCGGTATCAAGGAGCGGGTGAACGATGGAGATATGGCTCGCCTGGAAGCGATTATCAATTCAATGACGGCCAGAGAGCGTCAGCGCCCCGAAATTATCAAGGGATCACGCAAGCGACGCATCGCCAACGGCTCGGGAACCCAGGTTCAGGATGTCAATCGCCTCCTCAAACAGTTTAAACAGATGCAGAAAATGATGAAAAAAATGTCCGGTGGCGGCATGGCAAAAATGATGCGGGGATTGAAGGGGCGCCTGCCTCCCGGAATGCCGTTCTGATGTTGCTGCTAACCCGGCAACATACTATGCCATGTTCAGAGCCTCAGGCCTCTTCCTTATCCAGGCGCGCGCCGTAGGCAATGGTCACTCCCTTGGCAGGCGTGGCAACGCAGAAACGGCGGATTTCAGAGACTGGCTGAGTGGGGCCACCCTGGTTTCATGTTCCCCCCCGGGACTGTTGACTACCCGGTTCCAGCCAGCTCTGGAGGATCAGCTGGGCTGCCAGTTGATCAACCTTTTTTTTGTCGTAACCTCGATGACCCTGGGCTTCGGCAAGAATCTGTTCGGCCTCCATCGAGCTGAGGCGTTCGTCGGCATAACTCACCGGCAGCCCAAAACGGCCGCACAGCTGATTGGCGAAACGCCGCGCCGCCACGGTTGACTCCTGCTCTTTGCCATCCATGTGCAGTGGCAGGCCGACAACCAGTCTGACGGGGCGCCACTCTTCCAGTAGCCGATGAATGGTCTGCCAATCCGGTTTGCCGCGGTGGCTCTTCAGGGTGGTCAGTGCCCGGGCTGTCCGGGTCACCGTTTCTCCAACGGCAACGCCGATTCGCCGCTTTCCGTAGTCGAATGCCAGGATGCAACCCGTTTCAGGCATGGCCGACATCGCTGGAAAGCAGGGAGAGGTCGACGCCCAGCAGGGTGGCTGCTGCTTCCCAGCGCTGTTCCACCGGTGTTTCGAAGATAATCTTGCTGTCCACCGGGCCGGCGAGCCAGCTGTTGGCGGCAAGCTCCTCTTCCAGTTGCCCGCCGCCCCATCCGGCATATCCGAGCGCTACGAGATAGTTTTCCGGTCCCTTGCCGTGGGCAATGGCTTCGATAATATCGTGGGATGTGGTGATATTGATCGCTTCACTGACCCTCAGCGTAGAAGCCCATTGCCCGGTGGGTTGATGAATGACAAACCCCTGCTCCGGATGAACCGGCCCGCCAGAGAATACCGGTTGACTGCTGCCATTGAATCCTTCGGTATCAATATTCATGGAGTGAAACAGCTCCCCCAGCCCGATATTTATGGTGCGGTTGATGACGATTCCCAGCGCGCCATCTTCATTGTGCTCGCAGATGTAGGTAACGGAGTGGAGAAAATTTGGATCCACCAGCGCAGGCATGGCAATGAGAAAGTGGTTGGTCAGGTTGGTCTGTTCCATCGGTTTCAGCGGGTCCGCATCTGGTCGTTGTCTTCGAACACCCAGGTTCGGGTGATATGCAATACATCGAAATCCTTGCGTATATGCTCGGGAAACGGCGCAAAAGGGGCGGCCAGGGTGACGATGCGGATGGCGGCATCGTCGAGAATCTTGTGCCCGGAGGAGCGCAGCAAATCGATCCGCTTGACACTGCCATCGGCATTGATCACCACATCCAGCAACAGCCGCCCGTAAATTTTGCGTTTCTTCGCCTCATCCGGGTAGTTGAGGTTGCCGATGCTCTCCACCTTGGCGCGCCAGGCATCCATATAGGCGGCATACTTGTATTCACGGGTGTTTGCATTCAGGTGTTTCTCACGTGGCAGTTTGGCAAGGGTCTCCTTGAGTTGCCGGATCTCGGCATCCAGGCTGGCCAGTTCCCGACTGCTTTCGATTAACTGGGCGGCGGTGACTGGTTCCGGGCGGGTTGGGGTTTCCCTTTTTTCATCGAGTTCCAGAACGGTCCGCTCGGACTGTTCAGCAGTCATCATCTGCATGGCGGGCAACGGATCCGTTTGCATCCGGGGTGAAGCGGCCTGCTGCGTGTTGGGTGCATCCCCCTGTTTCGGGGTTGGCAGCGGATTGAAGTTCTGACTGGAGGGCCGGGCCTTTTCCGGGCTGCTGCCTCCGCCGCGCTGATTGGCCTGTGCCAGATAGTCGGCATCTTCCGGAGCATCTTCGCTGCGGCTATGCACCAGCGTAATCTCCATGGTGGGCAGGGGACTCTCCTCCGGGAGTTTGAGCATCTCCAGGTCGAAGGAGAGGCCCAAAATAAAGATCATGTGCAGTGCGACAGCCAGAAACAGTGTCAGGCCGAGCCGGTCGGAAGCGGTTATTGAAGCCGGTGCAGTATGGGTTGTCATCATTGGATATGTTTTAACATTGCTGCCACAATTATACCGCTCACCAGACCGAATAGCACTGCGGCAGTCATTAATATTGGAAATAGATGAAGCAGTGCCGGGTGGGGAATGAACAGCCAGTAAGCAGCGATGAATTGCCCCGCCATGTGCGCCATCGCAGCCAGCAGACTGTAGCCAACCGGTCCGAGCCGCTGTCCCGGGATCAGCCGGGCTGCGCCGAGCATGATCAAGCTGGCAAGCGCGCCGGTGAAACTCAGGGCGAACGTTGGGGAGAGGAAGGTTCCCAGCAACAGACTGCCAACCACTACCCGCAGCATCACTACCCAGGCAGCGGTGCGCAAGCCGTAGATGCACAGTGTTGCGATGGTTACGATGTTGGCCAGGCCCGGTTTGATGCCGGGAAGTGGACTGGGCAGGGCGCTTTCGGCGATATGGATGGTAATCGCCAGGGCCGCCAGCAGGGCGATGCGGTGGTCTTCGGCGGTCGTGGCAAGCGTGTTCAAGGCGGTTAGTAGCTGAAGGTGTCGAACCGGGCCGCACTGCCGGTGATCAGCATGGCGATCCGGTTGGGCAGGCAGGCGGCAAATTCGCCGTTGTGCTGATGCCAGCCGCTGTGGACGCACTGTTGACCCCGGCAGGGTGAACTGAGGAAGCGAACCCGTCCATCGGCTATTTTTACCACGCTGGGACCGATGCTGCCCTGGATGGTCAGGGTTTGATCCTGCTGCAGGGAGATGGCTGGCAGCTCCTTGCCGTCAACCACGATATGGACCTCATCCCCCACGCCGCGGTTATCGCTCCAGAAGGCGCTGTAGAGCCAGGGCAGCAGGGCGATGGCGGCGGCAATGACCAGCCAGTCTGCGCGGGTGATGAGGTCGGTTTTCATAGCTCCTTACTGAGGATAATCTCCGGTTGGTCTGCTGTTTCGAATTGAACCCTTGCGGCCATGGCCGGGTTCATGTGTATCGTTCCCTTATCGTCCACCAGCATCGCGTATTTGATATCGAGCTGGCGGGCTATCGGGTACCAGTCGCGCGGCCCGGCAACAAACAGTGCCGTGGCGGCGGCATCGGCTTCGGCGGCGTTGTCGTGGATGACGGTGACCGATCGGACCCCTCGCGCCGGGTAGCCGGTGCGGGGGTCGATAATATGATGGTAGCGCGTGCCACCGTACTCGTAAAAGCGTTCGTAGTCGCCTGAGGTAAATACGCTCTCGTCCCCCGCCAGTTCGATGCCTGCCAGCAAGCCTGGCCGGTCCGGGTTGCGGATCCCGATCCGCCACGGCCGATCCCCGTGGCGGCCAATGGCGCGCAGATCGCCGCCCGCGTTGATGATGGCGTTTCCTATGCCGGCATCCACAAGTTTTTCGACAATCCGGTCTATGGCATAACCCTTGGCAAAAGCGCCAAAATCCAGCTGCACGGCCGGGTTGGTGCTTCGTACCCTTTGCCCGTCAACGCTGACGGCGTCCATCCCCGGGTTTTGGGCGAGCAGGCTGGCGATGGCGGTAGCTGCCGGTGGTGGTCCCTGCGGCAGGGTGTCGCTGTGGAATCCCCACAGCGATACCAGTTGCCCGATGGCCGGATTGAACAGGCCGTTGCTGCGCCGGTAGAGCTGTTTCGACTGGACGATGAGTGGCATCACGGCCGGTGGGCAGACAAACCACTCGCCGGATCGGAGCTGCTGGTTGGTTGCGGTCAGCGGCCCCGGCTGCCAGGCGTGCCAGGCGTTGTGCATGATCTGCAACTGTCGATGAATGATCCGCTCGGCCTCCTCGACCTGCGCCGGTGAGGCGCCCCACAGGCTGATATCCACCAGGGTGCCAAAGCTGAACAGTTGGGCATGATGTAGCCGTTGCTGCTGGGGGCGGCTGCAACCGGCAATCAGCAACGCCGCCAGTATCAGCAGGACAAGATGCTTCCCGCGCCGTTTCATACCAGTTTCTCTGCAATGCACTCCATTAGCTGCTCCCCGATTGAGAGTCCATACTGCCGATCGAGTTCCCTGACCCCGGTGGGGCTGGTGACATTTATTTCGGTAAGGAAGTCGCCGATGATATCCAGGCCGGCAAAGATCAGCCCCTTGTTGCGCAGGGTTGGCCCTACCTGTTGGCAGATCCAGCGATCCCGCTCGGTCAGCTCCTGGCCTGTGCCGGTGCCGCCAGCCGCCAGATTGGCGCGGGTCTCGCCCGCTGCGGGAATGCGCGCCAGTGCGTAGGGCACTGGTTCGCCGTCGATAAGCAGAACGCGTTTGTCTCCCTGCCGGATCTCGGGAATATAGCGCTGCGCCATGGTGTAGCGCTGTTCATGCCGGGTGAGGGTCTCGATCACCACATTGATGTTGGGATCGGCTGCCCGCAGGCGGAATATGGAGGCACCGCCCATGCCGTCCAGTGGTTTGAGAATGACATCTCCCTGCTCCACGATGAACTTCCGCAGCTGGCTGGCGTTGCGGGTGACCAATGTGGGTGGAACGCAGTGGGGAAACCAGGCGGTGAACAGCTTTTCGTTGGCGTCGCGAAGGCTCTGCGGCCGGTTGACCACCAGCAGCCCCTCCCGTTCGGCCAGCTCCAGCAGATATGTGGCATAGATATACTCCATGTCAAAAGGCGGATCCTTGCGCATCAATATCACATCCAGCTCTGCCAGTGGCGCAATCCATTCATCCTGCAGGTCAAACCAGTGATCGGTATCGTCGCAAACGCGGATTGAACGCATATGCCCATACACCCGTCCATCGCGCAGCCAGAGATCGCCCATCTCCAGATAGTGGAGCTGCCACCTTTTCGCCTGCGCCGCCAGCAGCATTGCCAGTGTGGTGTCCTTGTAGGGCTTGATGGTGGCAACGGGATCCATTACCACGCCGATTTTGATGCTCATCTGCCTATTTCGCGCGCAGCGGCGAGCAGGGCGAGCCGGGCAATGACCCCATAAGCATAGAACCGGTTGGGGTTGGCATCCGGCTCCTGGCTGGCGTCGGGGTTATTGAGCGGTTCGGCGAAGGCCAGCGGTTCGAAGTGCATGCCGGGGGCGTTGAGATTCTCATTGGGGCCGCGGCCGGTGTGCACCCGGTAAAAGCCGCCCACCACGAAGTGATCGATCATGTACACCACCGGCTCGGCAACCGCCTCTTCCTCACCCCACGTTTCGAAAGTGTAGACCCCTTCCTGGATGATCACCTTGCTGACCTCCTGCCCTCCCTTGCCTGATGACATCCGGGTGCGCTGTTTGCGGTTCAGCGCGCGCACCTCATCGGCATCATGGGCCGTCATCACCGCCATACCGTAAGTGCCGGCATCGGCCTTTACCACCACAAAGGGTTTTTTGTCGATGCCATACTGTTCATATTTCTGCCGGATGGCGCCCAGCAGAACCTCGGTGTTGCGCGCCAGACACTCTTCTCCCTCCCGTTTCATGAAGTTGATCTCGCCACAGTTGCGGAACAGCGGATCGATCAGCCATGGATCGATCTCCACCAGCTCCGCAAACTCCTTCGCCACCTGCCGGTAGTACTTGAAGTGCTCGGACTTGAGCCGGTGGCTCCACCCGGAAGTCAGTGGCGGAGCGATGCGTTGTTCGATATTCTCCAGAATTTCCGGGTGGCCGCCGGACAGATCGTTGTTGAGCAGGATCAGACAGGGGTCGAAGTTTGCGACACCCACCCTGTCGCCGGTTCGCTTTACCGGCTCCAGCAACAGCCGCCTTCCGGGGGAGAGTTCGAACTCCATGGCTTCATCCTGCGCCAGCAGAGTACCGGTACGCACCTCGAACCCGGCTTTTGCCAACAGCGCTTGCAGTGTGGCGATGCTCTCCAGGTAGAATGCGTTTCGGGTATGGCTTTCCGCAATGAGCAGCACCCGCTCGGCGGTTGGGCAACTGTGCTCGATGGCCGACTGGAGCGCCTGAATGCACAGCGGTGTGAAGGCCGGATTGAGATTGTTGAATCCGGCCGGGAACAGGTTGGTGTCGACGGGAGCCAGCTTGAAACCGCCGTTGCGCAGATCCACCGAGGCATAGATTGGCGCGGGGGAGCGCAGCCACTCGTTGCGAAACCAGGCCTCTATGTGCGGTTGATGCTCCAGAAAGTGAGATTCAAGCTGTTGTAGTGGTCCGGAAAGGGCAGTGGTAAGATGAGGTACCGTAGAGAAGCTATCCGTATTATTCATAACAAAAAAGTGGTTATTGGTTTTTCTGCCGCCGCAGGCCAAACAGGGTCAAACTAATCGGTTGTCTCGCCCGATCGTTTTGGGGGGCGGCATGTATCATGCATGCTGTTTTGCCGAGTATACCATTTTACCGGACTCCTTCGGGTTTTGGTTTGTTGACAGCTAACAGAATCGTGGTGAACTGATGTGAATAGCGCGAGCAGCATTGATATCGATAGTATGGATGTAAGTACCGGCAGTGGTTTCGATGGTTTGAAAGTGGTTTTGATCGATGACAGCAAGACCATTCGCCAAAGTGCCAAAACGCTGCTGGAGCGGGCAGGTTGTCATGTGGTTACGGCATCGGATGGGTTTGAGTCCCTGGCGAAAATCGTGGATCATCGCCCGGATATCGTTTTTGTCGATATAACCATGCCGCGTCTGGACGGATTCCAGACCTGCGCGTTAATCAAGCAGAACAGCAAGTTTGCCCGCACGCCTGTCGTTATGCTGACCAGCAAGGACGGTCTGTTCGATCGGGCGCGCAGCAAGCTGGCCGGCGCTGATCACTACATTACCAAACCGTTTAGCCGGGATGAGTTATTGGAGATACTGGGCGCTTGTACGGAAAAATGTGCCTGATTGGGGTAGAATTGCGCCAGCCAGTCGGTAATTTGACGTCAAAGGCGCTGTGATGTGACGGAATAATGGTATCCGGGAAGTAACTATTCAGCTCACCCCTGAAATTCGCCATTTCTGCGTTGAAAAATGGTCATTTACACGCGTAAACTCCCATTTTTCGCCTTGAACTGACGAATTTCAGGGGCAATCTGAACAGTTACCGGCTTGTTTCATACTATGCTGAATAGTT
>WFVH01000058.1 GCA_015491735.1 Gammaproteobacteria bacterium | reverse complement strand
TTCCGGAGGGGACGGAGATGGTGATGCCGGGGGACAACGTTAACATGGTGGTATCGCTGATAGCGCCGATAGCGATGGAAGAGGGTTTGCGCTTTGCCATCCGGGAGGGTGGTCGCACTGTGGGTGCAGGCGTTGTATCGAAGATTATCGAATAGTAATACAGCATGGAAAGAGAGGGCGTGAGGCAGTTTTGCTGTCTCACGCTCTTTTACCATTCTATTTTGTTACAGGCCAGTAGCTCAATTGGCAGAGCAGCGGTCTCCAAAACCGCAGGTTGGGGGTTCGATTCCCTCCTGGCCTGCCACTTTTTTACAGGGAAACTCGACGACTGATTATGGCAGACAAAATTAAACTGTCCCTGGCGCTGATACTGCTGCTGGCGGCTATTGTTGCTTTTTATCTGTTGGGCGAATACCCCCTGTTATATCGTGTTTTGGGGTTACTGGTGGCGGGCGGCATCGCCGCCGCGATTGCTTTATTGACAGAACCAGGGCGCCATGCGCGGGAGTTTCTGCGTGGTAGCATGATGGAGGTTCGCAAGGTCGTTTGGCCGACACGTAAAGAGACGGCCCAAACGACCTTGATTGTCATCATAATGGTCATCGTGATTGGTATTTTTCTGTGGCTGCTGGATATGTTCTTGCTATGGGCGGTGCGTTTGCTGACCGGCCAGGGAGTGTGAATCCGTGACAAAGCGTTGGTATGTAGTTCACGCCTATTCCGGTTTTGAAAATCAGGTAAAGCGCTCGCTCGCCGAACGTATTGCGCGTTATGACATGGAGGACAAGTTTGGCGAGATTCTGGTCCCCACCGAGGAGTTGATCGAGATGCGGGAAGGACAGAAGCGGAAAAGCGAGCGAAAATTTTTCCCTGGTTACGTGCTGGTCCAGATGGAGCTGGACGATGATACCTGGCACCTGGTGAAGGATGTTCCGAAAGTAATGGGTTTCATTGGCGGCACGTCTGATCGGCCAGCTCCCATTACCGATAGAGAGGCGGAGGCAATCCTCAACCGTATTCAGGAGGGCGTGGAGAAACCCCGACCCAAAGTGCTGTTTGAGCCGGGTGAAGTGGTGCGGATCTGCGATGGCCCCTTCAACGATTTCAATGGGGTGGTCGAAGAGGTGGACTATGAAAAAAGCCGTATGCGGGTATCGGTACTGATTTTTGGACGCTCAACCCCCGTGGATCTGGAGTTTAGTCAGGTTGAAAAGGGTTGATTGTAACTGCTCAGCAAGTTGTAATATTTGTAAGTAACTACTCAGCATGCCCCGGCGTTTGCCGGTTCGACGCGGAAATGGCGGATCTCGCCAGCCAGGTGGCCGGGTGGTTACGGTTGATTTTCAAGGGGAGCCGCGAGGCGCTTGTACCCACCAAGGAGTAAATGATGGCAAAAAAGATTGAAGCCTACATCAAACTGCAAGTTGCAGCAGGCCAGGCTAACCCCAGTCCTCCCGTTGGTCCGGCGCTGGGGCAGCATGGCGTGAATATCATGGAGTTCTGCAAGGCCTTCAATGCGCAGACGCAGAAAACCGAGCCGGGGTTACCTATTCCGGTCGTGATCACCGTTTACAATGATCGTAGTTTTACCTTTATTACGAAAACGCCACCAGCCTCTGTATTGTTGAGGAAAGCCGCTGGCGTGCCGAAAGGCTCGGGTGTGCCGAATCGGGACAAGGTTGGCAAAGTAAGCCGCGCCCAGCTCGAGGAGATCGCCAAAACCAAAGAGCCTGATCTGACCGCGGCCGATCTGGATGCCGCAGTGCGAACCATCGCTGGAACCGCGCGCAGCATGGGTTTGGAAACGGAAGGGACCTAGTCATGGCGAAGCTCAGTAAGCGTAAAAAGATATTTTTAGAAAAGGTTGAGGCAGGAAAGCCCTATGCTGTGGAAGACGCGCTGTCTCTGCTCAAGGAGCTGCCGCCGGCAAAATTCGTAGAGTCCGTCGATGTAGCTGTCAATCTCGGTGTTGATCCCCGCAAATCCGATCAGGTGGTTCGGGGTTCCACCGTGCTGCCTCACGGTACCGGCAAAACGGTGCGCGTGGCTGTGTTTACCCAAGGAGCCAACGTGGCGGCAGCCGAGGCCGCCGGCGCCGATGTGGTTGGCATGGATGATCTTGCTGATTCCATCAAAAAGGGCAACCTTGATTTCGATGTGGTTATTGCCAGTCCCGATGCCATGCGGGTCGTCGGACAGCTGGGACAGATTCTGGGGCCAAGAGGGTTGATGCCGAATCCAAAAGTTGGCACGGTCGCTCCCGATGTCGCTGCTGCGGTGAAAAATGCCAAGTCAGGGCAAGTGCGCTACCGCACCGACAAGGCGGGTATTGTTCACTGTTCTATCGGTAAAATAGATTTCGGGGTAGATGCGCTCAAGGAAAATCTGGAGGCGTTGCTGGCCGATCTGAAAAAGGCCAAGCCAGCTTCTTCAAAAGGACAGTATCTTAAAAAAATTTCTCTATCTTCGACTATGGGTGCGGGGATTGTTGTGGATTCCGCATCGCTGGCTTTTTGATTGATAGAAGACTTTGCCCGCCAGCAGGCGTTGACGCTGGCGGACGTCAAAGACCGCAGGTGCATTCGTTTCGCGGGTGCTTAATGGGAGCTGCTCCCGCCTGCGTAGACGGTGCTACCGGAGGCAGGATCCATCCCGGCGAAGGACACCGTGGGGGAGATGCATATGCATCTCGATTAGTAACTCAATATTGATGGGTTGCAATATCCATCTGTCAAGGGGTGATACCATAATGCCTTTGAATCTCGATGATAAAAAGGCCATCGTTTCCGAAGTTGCCGAGGTTGCTTCCAGTGCCCTCTCTGCTATTGCAGCAGAGTACAACGGGTTGACTGCCGCAGATATGACCGAGCTGCGCGCCAAAGCGCGTGAGTCCGGTGTTTATGTTCGGGTGGTCAAAAACACACTGGCGCGCCGTGCGGTAAGCGGTACGGAGTTTGAGTGCATGTCGGAGGCCCTGGTTGGCCCGTTGGTGCTGGCATTCTCGCAGGAAGATCCAGGGGCCGCTGCAAGGGTGTTTTCCGATTTTTCCAAGGAAAAAGACAAACTGGCGGTAAAAGTGGTTTCCATCGGCGGGGAGCTGCTGGATGCCGGAGAGGTCGAGCGATTGGCGAAGATGCCGACCAAGGAGCAGGCAATCAGCATGCTCATGTCGGTCATGAAGGCGCCGATTGGCAAGTTTGTCCGTACCTTGGCGGAACCGCATGCAAAACTGGTTCGTACCATCGCTGCTGTGCGTGATAGCAAGCAGTCTCAGGCTGCATGACGATTGTTTTTTTACTTGACTTGAATATTCCCGCGCGCTGGCGAAGGCGTGGGTGATCTAATTGAATGAGGAGTAGCACGAATCATGGCTGTTTCAAAAGAAGATATTTTAGAAACCATTTCCAATATGTCTGTACTGGAGGTGGTCGATCTGATTGAGGCGATGGAAGAGAAGTTTGGGGTTTCCGCCGCGGCGGCAGTGGCCGCAGCGCCGGCCGCCGGTGCGGGTGGCGGTGAGGCGGCGGCCGTCGAGAAGGATGAATTTGACGTTGTGATGACCAGTTTCGGCGACAATAAGGTCAAAGTCATCAAGGCGGTTCGCGGAGTGACCGGGTTGGGTCTCAAGGAGTCCAAGGAGATGGTGGAGGGCGTACCCTCTACAGTCAAGGAAGCTGCTTCCAAGGAGGAGGCCGAACAGATCAAGAAGGAGCTCGAAGAGGCTGGCGCGACTGTGGAACTCAAATAAATTCCGCGGAGGGTCTTTCCACCTGAAGATCGCTCGTAGATCAGGAGGGCGCATGGATGTATCCTCCCGTGGTATGAAGGGCCAGGGATGGCCTGTACAGGTTTTTCCGGGCTGGTGACAGAAGTCGCCGGCCTTTTCCTGTTGGTGGCAGTTGACTGTGACTGCCGTGGCAGATGACGATTGACAAGCTGAGGAATATCGATGGCCTACTCTTTCACCGAGAAAAAACGCATCCGTAAAGATTTCGGGAAGCGGCGCAGCATATTGGAAGTCCCTTATTTGCTGGCGATCCAGATGGACTCCTATCGCAAATTCCTGCAACAGGATGTTGCGGTAAAAGAGCGTGCTGATCAAGGGTTACAGGCCGCTTTTAATTCGATTTTCCCCATCGTAAGCTACTCGGGAAACGCAGCGCTGGAGTATGTCAATTACCGCTTGGGTACGCCCGTCTTCGATGTCAAGGAGTGCCAGCTGAGAGGAACCACCTATGCGGCTCCACTGCGGGTCAAGTTGCGCCTGGTTATCTATGACAAGGATTCCAAGTACAAGACTGTCAAGGATATCAAGGAGCAAGAGGTTTATTTGGGCGAAATCCCGCTGATGACAGATAACGGCACGTTTATCGTCAACGGAACCGAACGTGTTATCGTTTCCCAACTGCACCGCTCTCCGGGCGTATTTTTTGAGCATGATAAAGGCAAGACACACTCTTCCGGCAAGTTGTTGTTCAGTGCCCGGGTGATTCCATACCGGGGTTCCTGGCTGGATTTTGAATTTGATCCCAAAGATATATTGCATGTTCGCATTGATCGCCGGCGAAAACTGCCAGCGACCGTCCTGTTGCGTGCGTTGGGTTATGGTGTCGAGGAGATTCTGGACATGTTCTTCGAGAAAGAAGAGTTCCAGATAACCAAAGACGGTTTAACCTTGACGCTGGTTCCGCAGCGTTTGCGGGGGGAGATGCTGGATTTCGATATCACTCTTGGTGACAAGATTCTGGTCGAGGCCGGAAGACGCGTTACCGCCCGGCATATTCGGGAGTTGGAAAAGGCCGGGACGACACGCCTGGATGTGCCCGCTGAATTCCTGATTGGCAAGGCGCTGGCCAAAGATATCATCGATGAGCGCAGCGGTGAGGTGATCGCCAACGCCAATGATGAGATCACCAGTGTTCTGCTGGAACAACTTGTCAAGTCCGGCGTCAAGCAGTTTCAGACTATTTATACCAATGATCTGGATAACGGACCCTATATTTCCGAAACGTTGCGTGTGGATCAAAGCAACAACCGCCTTGAGGCATTGGTTGAGATCTATCGGGTGATGCGCCCTGGTGAGCCGCCTACCAAGGAGTCCGCTGAAAATCTGTTTCAAAACCTGTTTTTTACCAGTGAGCGGTATGATCTTTCGCCCGTTGGGCGAATGAAGTTCAACCGTCGGGTGGGACGCGAAGAGATCACCGGCCCCGGTACCCTGACCAACGAAGACATTATTGCCGTGGTGAAAACCTTGATTGATATCCGTAACGGCAATGGCGTTATCGATGATATCGATCATCTGGGTAACCGCCGTATCCGGTCGGTTGGTGAAATGGCTGAAAACCAGTTCCGGGTGGGGCTGGTTCGGGTAGAGCGGGCCGTCAAGGAGCGGCTAAGCGTCGCCGAATCGGAGGAGTTGGTTCCCCAGTCACTGATAAATGCCAAACCGGTCTCTGCTGCAGTCAAGGAGTTTTTTGGTTCCAGTCAGCTATCGCAGTTCATGGATCAAAACAATCCATTGTCCGAGGTGACTCACAAACGGCGGATATCTGCGTTGGGTCCGGGTGGGTTGACGCGTGAACGGGCCGGGTTCGAAGTGCGTGATGTGCATACGACCCACTATGGCCGGGTGTGTCCGATTGAAACACCCGAAGGTCCGAACATCGGCTTGATTAACTCACTGGCTGTTTACGCGCGCACCAACGAGTACGGTTTTTTGGAGACGCCTTATCGCAAGGTTGCCGACGGCAAGGTGACAGACGAGATCGATTATCTGTCGGCGATTGATGAAAGCAACTATATCATTGCTCAAGCCAATGCAACGCTGGATGAAGATAATCGGCTTGCCGATGAACTGGTTACCTGTCGGCATCAGAATGAATTTACCATGACGACGCCGGACAAGGTCCAGTATATGGATGTATCGCCCAAACAGATTGTATCGGTGGCGGCATCGCTGATACCGTTTCTGGAGCATGACGATGCCAACCGGGCTTTGATGGGTTCCAACATGCAGCGCCAGGCGGTACCAACGCTGCGTGCCGATAAACCATTGGTTGGTACAGGAATGGAGCGCGTGGTTGCAATCGATTCCGGTGTGGCGGTGATTGCCCAGCGGGGTGGCGAGATCAACGCTGTCGATGCCGGCCGCATCGTTGTGCGTGTCAATGACGATGAAACGGTGCCGGGCGAACCTGGCGTGGATATTTACAATCTAACCAAATATACCCGCTCCAATCAGAACACATGTATTAATCAGCGGCCGCTGGTGAAACCGGGGGACAAGGTGGCCCGTGGTGATGTCCTGGCTGACGGGCCAAGTACCGACATGGGTGAGTTGGCGCTGGGGCAGAATTTGCTGGTGGCATTCATGCCCTGGAATGGATATAACTTCGAGGACTCCATTCTGCTTTCCGAAAGATTGGTACAGGAAGATCGCTTCACCTCTATCCACATTGAGGAGCTGACCTGTGTGGCGCGTGACACCAAGCTGGGATCCGAAGAGGTTACCAGCGATATCCCCAATGTTGGCGAAGGTGTTTTGTCCAAGCTGGATGAGGCGGGTATCGTTTACGTGGGTGCCGAGGTCAAGCCGGGGGATATCCTGGTGGGCAAGGTGACGCCGAAGAGCGAGACCCAGTTGACCCCGGAAGAAAAACTGTTGCGCGCCATCTTTGGTGAGAAGGCGTCTGATGTGAAAGATACCTCGTTGCGGGTTCCGGCGGGGATGAACGGCACCGTTATCGATGTACAGGTATTCACGCGTGATGGTGTAGAAAAGGATGCGCGGGCGCAGTCCATCGAGGAGGCCGGACTCGACCGTTTCCGCAAGGATCTGAAAGATCAGCTACGGATAGTGGAAGAGGATGCTTACGCGCGCGTAGAGACCATGCTTCATGGCCAGGTGGCATCCGGCGGCCCCGGTAAACTCAAGTCCGGTGACAAGCTTACCCGGGAGTATCTTGCCGAATTGCCACGAGACAAATGGTTTGAAATTCGTCTCAAGGATGATCAGGCAAATGACCAGCTGGAGTTGATCGCGGAGCAGTTGCAACAGCTGCGCAAGGAGCTGGACGAGAAGTTTGAAGAGAAGAAATCCAAGCTTGCACAAGGTGATGATCTTGCGCCTGGTGTCCTGAAAATGGTTAAGGTCTATCTGGCGGTCAAGCGGCGTATTCAGCCCGGAGACAAGATGGCGGGGCGCCACGGGAATAAAGGTGTAATCTCCACCATCGTGCCGGTCGAGGATATGCCTCATCTGGAAGATGGCACGCCGGTCGATATCGTTCTCAATCCATTGGGTGTTCCCTCCCGGATGAACGTCGGGCAGGTGCTGGAGACCCACTTGGGCTGGGCTGCCAAAGGGGTAGGTCTGAAAATCGGCAGGATGCTCGAGCAGCAGGCAACCATCGCCGAGTTGCGCGGCTTTCTTGATCAGGTATACGGCACGAACGGGAAAAAAGAGGATCTGGATTCGTTTGGCGATGATGAGGTGAAGGAGCTGGCCAATAACCTCAAGGACGGAGTTCCCGTTGCAACGCCGGTGTTCGATGGCGCCTCCGAGAGCGAGATCAAGGCGATGCTGAAGCTGGCCGATCTGCCGGAGTCCGGGCAGACGACGTTGTATGACGGGCGTACCGGAGAGCCGTTCGAGCGGCCGGTAACCGTGGGCTATATGTACATACTGAAACTGAACCACTTGGTTGATGACAAGATGCATGCGCGATCGACTGGCCCCTATAGTTTGGTAACCCAGCAGCCGCTGGGTGGCAAGGCGCAGTTTGGTGGTCAGCGTTTTGGAGAGATGGAGGTTTGGGCGCTGGAAGCGTATGGAGCTGCCTACACACTGCAAGAGATGCTTACAGTGAAATCTGACGATGTGGCCGGCCGTACCAAGATGTACAAAAACATTGTCGATGGCGATCATCATATGGAAGCGGGTATGCCGGAGTCGTTCAACGTTCTGCTCAAGGAGATCCGGGCGCTTGGCATCGATATCGAACTGGAGCAACTGGACTAAAGGCGCCATATCTACCCGGTGTGGCGGCAGCGCCATCACCTGGATGCATACATAGAGGGTAAGACTTTGAAAGACTTATTGAATCTTCTGAAGCAACAGAAACATGTCGATGATTTCGATGCTATCCGTATTGGACTCGCGTCACCCGACAAGATCCGCTCCTGGTCTTATGGAGAGGTAAAAAAACCGGAAACCATCAATTACCGTACCTTCAAACCAGAGCGGGACGGGCTGTTTTGCGCCAAAATTTTTGGCCCGGTTAAGGATTTCGAATGCCTGTGCGGCAAATACAAGCGGCTCAAACACCGCGGCGTAATCTGCGAAAAATGCGGTGTGGAGGTGACGCAATCCAAAGTGCGGCGTGATCGAATGGCGCATATTGAGCTGGCCAGCCCGGTTGCCCATATCTGGTTTCTGAAATCATTGCCATCGCGCATGGGTCTGTTGCTGGATATGACGCTGCGCGATATCGAGCGGGTTCTCTATTTTGAAGCGTTTGTGGTTATCGACCCCGGCATGACCCAACTGGAAAAGGGCCAGCTGCTCAACGATGAACAATATCTGGATACCATCGAGGAGTTCGGGGACGAGTTCGATGCGCGTATGGGCGCTGAGGCGGTTCAGGAGCTGTTGCGTGCACTGGATCTGAAATCAGAGGCGAGCAAGCTGCGGGAAGACATCGCGGCAACCAGTTCTGAAACTGCACTCAAAAAGCTCTCCAAACGGTTGAAACTGGTGGAGGCGTTTATCGAGTCAGGTAACAAACCCGAGTGGATGGTGCTCAATATCCTGCCGGTCTTGCCACCGGAGTTGCGGCCGCTGGTTCCTCTGGAGGGAGGGCGTTTCGCAACGTCTGACCTGAATGATCTCTATCGTCGCGTAATCAATCGCAATAACCGGCTGAAGCGCCTGCTGGAGCTCAGTGCGCCCGATATTATCGTACGGAACGAGAAGCGCATGCTGCAGGAGTCGGTGGATGCATTGCTGGACAATGGTCGCCGAGGCAGGGTTATTACCGGCTCGAACCGCCGGCCGCTCAAATCACTGGCCGATATGATCAAGGGCAAACAGGGCCGTTTCCGGCAGAATTTGCTGGGGAAAAGGGTCGATTATTCCGGACGTTCCGTTATCGTGGTCGGACCCGCGCTAAAGTTGCATCAATGTGGTTTGCCAAAAAAAATGGCGCTGGAGTTGTTCAAGCCGTTTATCTTCAGCAAGCTGGAGATGCGGGGTCTGGCGACCGCCATCAAGGCGGCCAAGAAGCTGGTCGAGCGGGAGGGACCGGAGGTCTGGGATGCGCTGGAGCAGGTGATCAGGGAGCATCCCGTGATGCTGAATCGTGCGCCGACCCTGCATCGGCTGGGTATCCAGGCTTTTGAGCCGGTGTTGGTAGAGGGTAAGGCCATTCAGCTTCATCCGCTGGTGTGTGCAGCGTTCAATGCGGATTTCGACGGGGATCAGATGGCGGTGCATGTGCCATTGTCCCTGGAAGCCCAGTTGGAGGCTCGCACATTGATGTTGTCCTCGAACAACGTGCTGTCTCCGGCCAACGGTGAACCGATTATCGTCCCGTCACAGGATGTTGTGCTGGGTTTGTACTACATGACACGGGAGCAGGTGAACGCCAGGGGGGAGGGTGGCTTGTATGCCAATATCGATGAGTTGCAGCGTGCCTATGCCAGCAAAACGGTCGATATTCATGCCCGTGTCCGCGTTCGGATTCGCGAGATCTTGATTGACGATGATGGCAACAAGACCGAGCAGATGATGATAAGGGAAACGGTGGTAGGCCGGGCACTGCTGTTTGACATCGTGCCTGAAGGCCTGCCCTTCCATCTCGTTGATCAGGACATGACAAAACGGTCAATCTCCAGCTTGCTCAACAGCGCTTATCGGCGGCTGGGATTGAAGAGTGCGGTCATCTTTGCTGACCGGTTGATGTATACCGGTTTCAAGTACGCCACGGTTGCGGGGATCTCTTTTGGAATCAACGACATGGCTATCCCCGAGGAGAAGGAGAGCATTCTCTCCCTTGCCGAGCAGGAGGTCAAGGATATCGAGAACCAGTTCAACTCGGGTCTGGTGACCAATGGCGAGCGTTATAACAAGGTGGTCGATATCTGGTCTCATACCAATGATCAAGTGGCCAAGGCCATGATGGCGGGGCTGGGCACCGAGACTGTGGAGGATAGCAAGGGCAAAAAAATCGAGCAGAAGTCGATGAATTCCATTTTCATGATGGCCGACTCGGGTGCTCGAGGCAGTGCGGCACAGATTCGGCAGTTGGCGGGGATGCGTGGCCTGATGGCAAAGCCGGATGGCTCCATTATCGAAACGCCTATTACCGCCAACTTCCGGGAGGGATTGAATGTCTTGCAGTACTTCATCTCTACCCACGGAGCGCGTAAAGGTTTGGCAGATACTGCGCTCAAGACTGCCAACTCAGGCTATCTGACCCGCCGTTTGGTGGACGTTGCCCAGGATCTTGTCGTTACCGAGGCAGACTGCGGTACGACCGAGGGGCTGGAAATGACCTCTCTTATCGAGGGAGGTGATGTCGTTGAGCCTTTACGGGAGCGGGTATTGGGGCGTGTGGTTGCCCGGGATGTCCTGGATGCTGTTACTGACACGGTATTGATTCCGGCGGGAACCTTGCTGGATGAACAGTGGGTGGAGCAGCTGGAGAAGATGGGGGTGGATCACATAGTGGTGCGCTCTGCTATCAGTTGTGAAACCCGTTACGGCGTATGTTCCGCCTGTTATGGCCGGGACTTGGGGCGTGGGCACCTGGTGAATGCGGGCGAAGCCGTCGGCGTCATTGCTGCGCAATCCATTGGTGAACCGGGTACCCAGCTCACCATGCGTACTTTCCATATTGGGGGTGCCGCATCACGAGCAGCGGCAGTGAGCGATATCCAGGTCAAAACCCGGGGTACCGTCCGTCTGCACAATATCAAGCTGGTTGAACATGCCTCTGGAAACAGTGTTGCCGTTTCCCGCTCAGGCGAAGTGGCCGTATTGGATGAGTCACACCGCGAGCGGGAGCGCTACAAGGTACCCTATGGCGCCGTGATATCGGTCAAGGACGGTGATGCGGTGGAGCCGGGTCAGACGCTGGCTAACTGGGATCCTCACACCCACCCGATCATTACCGAGGTTGCCGGTATGGTTCGCTTTGTCGATTTTGTCGAAGGGTTGACCGTCGATCGTCAGACTGATGAGATAACCGGCCTGACCAGCCTTGTTATCACCGATCCAAAACATCGCGGCGCGGCTGCCAAGGATATGCGCCCGATGGTGAAGCTGGTGGATGACAAGGGGAATGACCTCTGCATAGCCGGGACCGATACACCCGCGCATTACTTCTTGTTGCCCGGCGCCATCGTGCAGCTGGAAGATGGTGCTCATGTCGGTGTTGGCGATGTTATTGCCAGGATTCCGCAAGAGTCTTCCAAGACTCGTGATATTACCGGCGGCCTGCCACGTGTCGCTGATCTGTTCGAGGCCCGCAAACCCAAGGATCCGGCTATCCTTGCCGAGATATCCGGAATTATCAGTTTCGGCAAGGAGACAAAGGGCAAGAAGCGTCTGGTCATCACACCGCCGGAAGGGGAGCGCTATGAAACACTGATTCCCAAATGGCGCCATATCATGGTGTTCGAAGGTGAGCATGTGGAGAAAGGTGAAACCATCGTTGATGGAGCGCCGGATCCCCACGATATTTTACGCCTGCTGGGTGTTGTTGCGCTCGCGCGCTATATCGTCAACGAGGTTCAGGAGGTCTATCGCCTTCAAGGTGTAAAAATCAACGACAAACACATTGAGGTGATTGTGCGGCAGATGTTGCGCAAGGTGGAAGTTACTTCTGCAGGTGATACCCGCTTTATCAAGGGTGAACGGGTAGAGTATGCACAGCTGCTGGAAGAGAATGAGCGGGTTGAAGCGGAAAACAAGGTGGGGGCGAACTACGAGCCAATGCTGTTGGGTATCACCAAGGCGTCGTTGGCCACCGAGTCGTTTATCTCAGCGGCCTCATTCCAGGAGACGACCCGGGTGCTTACTGAAGCGGCAGTCAGCGGCAAGATAGACAGGCTTCTTGGTTTGAAGGAGAACGTTATTGTCGGGCGGCTTATCCCTGCGGGTACCGGGCTGGCCTATCACGAAGAGCGACGCCGCAAACGTCAGGTGGAGAAGGAAGCCATGGTGGCGGCCGAAGAGTCCTTATTCAACACGGAATCCCCGGCAGCGGAAGAACCCGTTGCCGCGGAGGATGGTTCTACCGCATCATAGAACCCGAAACGGGCTTCCCCTGCGGGCGTTCCGGCCCGCAGGGGGGCTGTTACATCGGTTGGGTAATACTGAAGGCGCCGCGGATATCGCCAGCCTTATAACCGCGGGCTTGATCGTCCGGATAGGCCTTGTCCAGCGCAGCTGCGATATCCGGTTTTATGTCGGTACCGTGGCAGGCCAGACAGGGTTTGTTCGCCGTGGGAATTGCCTTCATGTAGCGAAACACCTTCTTTCCGTTTTGTTCGACAATTTCGAAGTATTCCATCCTTGCTGGATCGGCACCGGCTTCCTTGCGCGTTTCGAAATCCTTCAATACAGACTCTTCCCAGCTATCGGGAGCGTTAACGGGGTTGCGAGGTTTGAGGCTGGTTCGGCCTACATGCCAACCGTGTTTAATCGACTGCTGACTGGCGATAGCCGGTGCTACGGCACTGCATACCGATATCGCTTCCACAGCCCCCCCCGCCGCAAGGGCGCCCTTCAGTTTGGCTTTCAATGCCCCGGCAAACTCTTTTACCACGGCCCGGCTCTGCTCAACCCTTTGTTCTATATTGTTATCTTCAGCAGCGGCCTGGGTCAACGGAATGCTGCATAGCAGGGCGAGTATGAAATGCTTTCTCATTTCAGATATTTCTCCTTTACCTATCGATAAAAAATGGTGCTTACTCAGTAACTATTCAGCTCACCCCTGAAATCCGCGCGCCATTTCTGCGTTGAAAAAGGGTCATTTACACGCGTAAACTCCCATTTTTCGCCTTGAACTGACGGATTTCAGGGGCAATCTGAACAGTTACCGGCTTGTTTCATACTATGCTGAATCGTTATCTTATTCAGAGCGTTGCAATTTGCCCCTGCAATTCGTCAGTTCAAAACGGAAAACAGAAGCTTACAACCTGTAAATGAGCATCTTTCAATGCAGAACTGGCGCAGTTCAGGGGCAAGTCGGGCCGTTACTCTTTCTTTGCAGAACAGGTTTTGATACCAAACAGAGCATAAGCCGGACACCAGCCCATCAACCCGGTTGCAAGTGGAACGATACCAATCCAGGCCCATAAACCCAACGTACCTGTGGCAGCCAGAATAAGCAGTAATGCCCCTGCTCCTATACGGATGACTTTGTCGACTCCACCAACATTGATTTTCATGTGTTGCTTCCTTCCAGACAGTTGTAAAATAAGTTTAGCATAGAGTTGGTTCAGTGATCCTGATGCGTTGAACGGCTCACAGGTTCGGTTTGCAAATTCAAACAAAAGGCTGGCTGATCCTGAAAAATGGCTGCGCGGTTGTTTTGAAGCCCATACCATACGTTTGCTTGCCGGGTTAATAATCGTTTACTGAAGGTAATGATATACTTGAGTCGTCGTTGTTGATTATTGCGTAACTGTTTGGGGATTGCATCATGACTTGCCGCAACTACAGTGCTGTCGACCGGATGTTGATAAATATGGATATTGGGCTGAGAACGCTGTTAGGCCGGCCTCCCGTTACCGAGCGGCCCAACCCTGCCGACGGCTGCCGTGAGGACTTGCTCGATGAGCGCGAGCGCAGGTTGTCTGGCCGGTTGATGCGAATCAACCATGCTGGCGAAGTGTCGGCACAAGGGCTGTATCAGGGACAGGCGCTTACTGCCAGTCTGCCGGAAGTGCGGGAGAAGATGGAACGCGCGGCATTGGAGGAGAATGATCATCTGGTTTGGTGTGAGCAACGCACCAAGGAGCTTGGAACCCATACCAGTTTGCTCAATCCCGTCTGGTATCTCGGTTCCCTTGCTATTGGCGCCGCTGCTGGTATCGCCGGTGATAAATGGAGCCTGGGTTTCGTAGCGGAGACGGAGCACCAGGTGATAAGGCATCTGGATGAACATCTGCAAAGGATATCGGCGCGTGATGAAAAGAGTCGCGCCATTTTAAAACAGATGAAAAAGGACGAGGGGCGTCATGCGACCGTCGCCCTGAATGCGGGCGGGGCGGAGCTGCCTTTTCCGGTAAAAAAACTGATGAAGGTCATGTCCAAAACAATGACGCGAACAGCCTATTGGGTATAGCCAGAACAGTGCTGCATAGCCCCAAGCCATTGAGGTATCAGCAGGGACAATAAGGAGCGGCAACAGATACTTGACCTGAACGGACAGTTATCCCGCTTGTAGTAGGCCAATATATAGTATATAGGACTCATTGTGAATTGAACATTCGCATAAAGCCAAGTTCCCCTAATTCAGTAGTAAACCTCCACTGTAACTATTCAGCTCACCCCTGAAATTCGCCATTTCTGCGTTGAAAAATGGTCATTTACACGCGTAAACTCCCATTTTTCGCCTTGAACTGACGAATTTCAGGGGCAATCTGAACAGTTACCGGCTTGTTTCATGCTATGCTGAATAGTTA
>WFVH01000057.1 GCA_015491735.1 Gammaproteobacteria bacterium | reverse complement strand
TAACTATTCAGCATGGTATGAAACAAGCCGGTAACTGTTCAGATTGCCCCTGAAATTCGTCAGTTCAAGGCGAAAAATGGGAGTTTACGCGTGTAAATGACCATTTTTCAACGCAGAAATGGCGGATTTCAGGGGTGAGCTGAATAGTTACTTCTAAAGAGGGGCTGCCGACTGTAGCCTGGCTGGCTGCGTTATTGAAGCTTGCTGTGGGCGTACGTTTGGCTGCTCAAGCTCGTGTATTTGATTGTCGGGTTTGACAGTTTACAGCCACTACTGAGCACCTTGCAGAACTTGGTGGTAACAGCCCGGGCGTCCCTGAGTCCCGCTGCAGATTTCAAGGATAAGCCGGATAGTTTAACATCCGGGTTAATAGCAACGATTGACAACGAAGCAACCAGCCTGTTCGGGCTGGCAAAAACAGCCTGAACGGGGTGGGTTCGCTCTAACCTCTCGTCAACAAATATAATTTTATTGACAAAGTATCCGGAATTACTTGACAGCTACAGGTGACGATCACCAAGGCTTACTCATACAGACGGTGCTTTTTGCGCGATGCCTCCGCATGGAAGTACTTGAAACGGAAGATGGCATCCATACCATGGCAGTTGGCGCACAGATCCACGTTGCGTGCGTCACGCAGGAAGCTGTTGCGCACGTCACCTTCGACGTTCCTGCCCGTTCCGGGTCTGGGTTTGATATCGCTCCATTTGTGAGGGTTGTGACAGGTGGGGCATGTGATAACTCCCGAGCGCGCCTCCTTGCCCTGATCGTCGAATACCGGCCGGTGACCTTTTTTGCCGCGGGTGGGTTGTCCGCCACGCATGCTGATCCCCCTGATCTCCACCGGGTGGGTGAGACGGGTGGGCAGTTTGTTGCCGGCGAACTTGCCTTTGTCGTGACAGCTGCGGCACAGTTGCTCCATGGGATTCTTGCCGGGGCCAGGTTTGCGGGCCCAGAGGCGCAGGCGGTTGGGAGCGTTGTGCACCATGTGACATTGGCCGCAGATCCCGGTTTCGTCTACCGTGTCGCCTGCTGCGTTTGGTTGCTGCGGACCCGTGACGTGCAGGTCGTGATCGGTACCCCTGATCCAGCGCTGTCTGGTGTGACATTCGATGCACAGAGTTTCACCCGGGGCGGCCGGGATGCGCAGGAAACTGTTCTGCCCGTTACCCTCAACCCCCTGGCTGGCTCCCTCCATGGAGGACGGGTCTCGCGGATCCCACTGGTGCGGGTTGTGGCAGGTGCCGCAGCTGACGCGCCCCTCTCCGTAACCGAGTTTACCCGCCTTGCTGAACAGCGGCAGCTTGGGATTCACGTTGTCGACCAGGCGGTTGATATCCACCCCTACAGGGTGAAAATTTTCGCCGGTAAGCTTGTCACCGGCCATGCCGCCCTCCTGGTGACAGTCGCGGCACATCTTCTCGATGGTGTCGTTGCCCGGACCATAATCCCGCGCCCACAGATTCGGCCCCTTGCCCTCGTGTGGCTTGTGACAATCCCCGCACAGCCCGCCGCCGGTGGTCTTGCCGGCATCTTTTGGTGAAGAGATCCTTAGATTGTGTTTGGAGAGCGCTACCATCGCCTTGTCCACATGACAGTTGGTGCAGAGCAGCGCCTTGTAGTCGAAGGGCAGACGCAGAAAACTCCCGCGTCCGTCCCCCTCGGCCAGCGGATCGGGGCGCTGCCTGGCGGGGAGTGTGGACCAGTTGTGGGGGTCATGGCAGGTGGTGCAGGCTACCACCCCGCCTCTGGCCACCCGGTTGCCATATTTGTCGTACAGGGGAAGCGCCCTGAGCGGTTGCTCGTTCCAGGTGTCACCCTTCCGGGACTCCCATTTGTTGTTCATGGCAATGATACCGACCTCATCCACCGGCACTCCGACAGGGTGAGTGTGCTTTCTGCTGATCACCTTCTTCTTGGCGATTCCTTCCGGGTTGTGGCAGCTCAGGCACATGGCGGTGATGCGGTTCTCGCCCTTTTTCAACTCGAAGGCCCACATACGCGGCCCTTTACCGTTATGGGGCTTGTGGCAGGCGGTGCACAACCCGGAGTCAGGGGCGATCAATCCCTTTTTGGTCATAATAGCTGCATCATGTTTGGTTCCGTCGACGCCTTTCTTATCTGTATGACAGGTGGTGCACAGATCGTGCTTGTCGACCGCCAGCAGCTTTTTGTCTGCGGCGCCGTGAATGCGGTGGCAGGACTGGCAGATCACCTTGTTGTGCTTCTTCCCCCCGAATTTGGAGCCCGCCTCACGCAGTTCGGTAGGAACTTTGCCAATCCGCTCGATGTTTTTGAACATCGGGTGGTTACCCTCCTCGATTCCGGTTGCCCGATCCACATGGCAGGCCAGGCACAGGCTGGAGTTCACGTTCTTGACGCGCAGGAACAGCGGCGAGAACTCCTCTTTCCAGTCAATGCCGTGTGCGCTGTGACAGGTGCCGCAATAGATCTTCCCTTCTTCGTTCAGGGGGAATATGGTCTTTCCCTCCATAGTGGGAATCTTTATTTTTTTCGATGGCTCAACCCCGACAGGGTGAAAGTGCTGCCGTTTTTCCCAGGCAAAGCGTGAATCGAGCACGAAACCGTCGTGGCAGGAGAAACACATACGCTCTGTGCTGGCTACGTCCTGCTTCCCGGTATCCACCACCGGCGTCGGATCGTACGGGATCAGCGTGGCGGCATCTTTACGCGTAAAAGTGGTCAGCCACATTACGTGACAGATGGAACACTCCCGCTTTGGAGAAATCTCGCGGGCCGCCTGCGCCGCATCCCCCGGCAAAAGCACCAGGAAAATGAAAAATGCCAATACCATCTCGGTCAGGGCATAACGGCAGGTTAGCGGGTGTCGCGTCATGGTGCTCATGGCAACTTGTATACGGACACCCTGTGTTTCAGCATTTCGGTGACATATATCCGGTTGGATGGGTCGATTGCCAGCCCGGCGGGGGCGGTAAACTTCTGCGGTTTGCCGCCGCTGCCCAGCACATGCATGAATTTGTAGGAGCTGTTGAATACCTGAACCAGATCCATATAACTGTCGGTTACATATGCGCGTCCTCTGGAGTCCAGCGCGACCCCCTTGGGACGAAACATCTGTCCGGGTCCAACGCCCCATTCACCGATATTGAAACGGAATCTGCCGGAGGACTCGAACACCTGAACCCGGGTATTCAGCACATCCACTACATACACCAGGCCGTCCCGCACCACCAAGGTTCCAGGGTAGCGGAACTGTCCGTCACTGGTACCCTCGCCGCCCCACTGCTTCAGGAGTTTGCCGGAGCTGCTGAATACCATCAGGCTGTGATTACTGTTCCCGGTAACATAGATCTTGCCGTTCCCGGCCACCGCCACGTCAACCGGCTTTACCGGACCCTGCTTTTCCTTGACCGGAAAGCCGGAGATGAATTTACCACTGGTACTGAAAATCTGGATCCGTCTGTTGCCGGCATCGGCGACATACACCTTGCCACTTTGATCCACGCCTATTCCAATGGGAGCGCGCAGCTCGCCACGCCCTGATCCGCTGCTGCCGAATGTGGCCAGCGCCTTTCCGGAAGAGTCGAACATTGCGATCCGGTCATTTCCGCTGTCCACAATGTAGACATGGCCCTTGCTGCCGATGGCTACGTCAGTGGGTAGCAGCAGCGCTCCGGCAGTTGAACGCTCTATGTCAAGCAGATGTCTGGGAGCTTTGGTCGGGATGGTTGCCGTGAAACCGGGGAGGGGTGACAGCAGAAAGGCAGCCATCAACAGAGCGCTGTTTGCAAGTGATAGATGCATTGTCGAACCAGTTGCCTATCCCTGTTAAAAAAAGCAGGCACAACGATTGGTCGTTGCGCCCGTTTACTATGGGGGATGTTGACGATTGACCAATGGCCTTTGCCAGGATTTATTGCGCCTGATCATAGGTTTTGCGCCACCAGGAGCGCGGATCGTCCAGCATCTCATCTTCCACCTCCGGCGCAGGTTTGTCTTTACCCAGCAGCACCTCCTGCTCCTGTTTGCTCATACCGCCGCGGAAGATGGTTGGGATATAGAACTCCTTGTATTTCTGCACCAGGCCGACGATATTCAGATTGGTAAGAGCGCTAACCCGGTTGTCGGAAAATCCCAGCTCGCGGAACGGAATATAGCTCTCATCCTCCGAAGCATGGCAGCGGGTGCAGAAACGGCCCACGGGGTTGACGATGGCGTGAAACATCCGCTTGATTGCACCCTGCTGCTGGGTAGTCAGCTCACCTCGTACTGCCACAAATTCACGCGCCTCGTCGCTGTTCTCGGTGATCTCCAGCAACTTCTCCTTGCCGTCCGGCCTCATTTGATAGGGGACTATTTTGGAGAAATAGTCGTCGGTTTCGATCAGTGCGCCGGTTTCCGGGTCCGTGTCGGTGCCAAACGGTCTCCCTTTGGTCGGGATCCCCGAATAGTTCAGCCATTTGAGTACCAGCTGATCTTCGGGAATCTTCTTGCTGTCAACATGACAGGTCATACAGCCGATAAACTGGGTATGCATGTTAAGCAGGGTTCGCACCATCGGTTTTTCGGCGTGCGGATACTCACCGTGACAGTAATAGCATACCGGCTGCTTGCCCTGCGAGTAGGGCGTTTCCTTTGGTGAATTGTGGAAATGCCGCAACCGTTCGGCTCCCGCCTCGGCATCAACCCGGCCGAGGAATGTCTGTTCTTCCTCTTCCTCCCCGACGAACAGGGGTTTGGTCATGTTGTAAGTGACTATGAGCAGCAGACTGCCGATGATGAACCACAGGAAAAACGACACCATCCAGGCCCAGATCGGATGGTTCTGGCGGATACCGGAAACCGAGAACAGGTCGTTGGTTTCAGGACCCGGTATTTTCGCCTTGTGGTCGATAATAACGAGTATGGCAATGGCGAAAAAAACGAACAATACCACGGCAAGTGCTATGAACACTGCATCAAGTTGTACTGTCTGACTCATAACAAACCCTTAGTTGTTTGATTCGACCTGGTGAAGCTCAGCCATTGATCAAAATCAGTCCGATGGCGAATATGCCAAACAGGATCCAGAAAAAGATGAACAGCAGCGAGCTGTACGCAACGATTTTCTGGCTGCGCGTCATGGGCCGGATCACTGCTGTTTCTCCTCAAGCAGACCGTTTGCGGTTTTGTCTGCGCCGATGATGGTCGTGCGATACTCTTCGAACACACTGTTCTGAACCGGATGCGAGACGGCAAGGCCACGCTCGATCAGGTTTTGCCGCATATAACGGCGCTCTTCCGGCAGCTCCACCAGATTGCGCAGATACTCCAGAAAATGCTCCTCTATCTGGTGCTCCCGGGTCAGTTTTCCGGTGAGATAGGTCCACTGCATGGGGAAACGCCCTGGTGCCAGGTGGACGTTGTACCAGTGCCAGAACGCGATCACCAGCAGGGCCAGCAGCGCCTCGTGCGGATGGGAGAGGCGCATCATCTCCTGCCAGTGCGAAGCGTACTGTGCGGGTAGAATGCTGTTCCAGAACTCGGGAAACAGGAAGCTGGAACCGGATACCACCATCACCGTATTGCCAAAAGCTGCAGCAAAATAGTGAATCTTCTGTTTGTACATGAACTTGTCCATGTCGGGGCGGTTGTCACGCTTGCCTGCAAAATAGGCCATATCCGCCGACATGTCCCGGGCATCCTTCCACAGCGGGATGATGGTCTGCCGGATGTCGAACCTGCCTTCGGAGATCCTGCGCAGCGTGCCGAGCAGGAGGGTAAGCCCATGATATATCATGGCAACCACAAAGGTCAGCGCCAGGGTGCGGTGAATGACGCGGGTAACCTCAAGCCCGCCCAGCACACTGTTGAACGGGACTGCCCAGAATGCCTCGTTGTAGTGGATGGGAAGACCGGTAAACGCCAGCAACAGGAAGGTGGTAAAGGTAAGCAGATGCTGGATGCGGATGTGAACCGAGTAGCGGTGCAGATCCCCTACCGGATTGGAATCCACATTCTGGTATATTACCTTCTTGTCGTTCGGCATCATCGCCACGAGCTCTTCCAACTCGTGCGATACATCTATTGATATTTTATTCTGGCGCATGCTCGTTTCAAGCACCGCAGCCGCATCGTTGGACAGCTTCATTCTGCTATTGCCCTCATGATAGATTCTGGTAGTGAATTACTTATTGGTCTGAATACCTGGCACGCCGCTTCCTGTGCTTGCGGCGCCAGCTGGTCCCGGCGCGTAAAACCCAGTTTACGCCATCCCGTCTGCGGCCAAAGGTCTCGAACAACGCCATTCCCACCAGGCCGAACAGGGCGATATTCCCAACGATGTTGTAGATCATCTCCGCATAGTAGTTGAACAGGTTGTCTTCCTTGTGGTGGGTAGGGTGCGGATCGATCGCTGCATAGTTCTCGTCAGCAGTTTTGTGGCACTGGCGACAGGTGTTGACACGGTTTGCTTTGTTTATCGGTGACTTGGGATCGCGCGAAGGGCGCAGCTCGTGTACGCTCATGTAGTAATTTTTCGGAGACGCGTGACAGTTCAGGCAGTTGGCCGCATCGGTACTGCCATATTTGGTTACCTTGCCATGAAAACTGTCCTGATAGGCGATTGCCGCATAAGGGAACTTGCGGCCCAGCTCGCGCCCCTCCTTTGCTGCAGCCTTGACATGCCGATCTATAAGCTCCTTGTCAGCGTGGCAGGATGAGCAGAGCGCAACAATCTCCTTTGAAGAGCGTTTCACCTCCCGGATGCGGCGGCTGGTATGATTGTACCATTTGTTAGCGAACGCCTCGTCCTCATGGCAGACCACGCAGCGATCCACGATCTCCTTGGGTGGCGCCTCCTCTGCTTCGTTGTACAGCGGGTTGGTGTGGCAGGTGATGCAGTACGGTTTGTCTTTCTCCAGGCCTTGGGCTATTTTCTCGCGCCCGTGCACGCTCTCCTTGAATACGTTATATATAGGCTCGTGGCTGAACGGTTTTCCGGTTGAGGGGTTTTCAATGGAGTGGCATTCGCTGTTGCAGGTTACCCCCTCTTTCACCGGTTTATGGGGCAACTCCTTGATGTAGCTGTGACAGTCCCGGCACGGGACGTTACGGTGCACGGTACGGGAAAATACGTTGGGCATCACATAGTACGATTTTTGTACCCCTTCCTCCGTTACACGCCCCATTTTGGGGTACTTGTGGCACATCAGGCAGGATTCGTCATCCTCGAAGGCATTTGTAAACGCGGGCAGGAATAGGGCAATCCCGAAAAGCGTCGTAAGCAGCCGTGAAATATTCATAACTGTAATGCCTTTTCAAATTATTTCTGTTTCTTGTAACCCGGCTTTTGTCTCTACAGCAGACCCCAACAGGGCAGGTCGATTGTGTTAACAAAGTTAAAACCAGCAGCCACAATATTTATACCACAAAAAAACAGGAAAAAAAATAATATTACATTTTGAATGTGAATATAACCCCCTGAAAACACGCACAAATAGTGCGAGATATCTGCGGCGAATCCTGGTCCTGACGCGGGTGGTATGAATCGTCGAACCCTGTATTCAGCTTGTCTGATATATCTATTTTGGCAAGAAAAACATCGTGAATACATGGTGTTATATCGGCTTGTGCTCGACCGAACCGTTGCGATGATCTCCACGCCGCAAGTTTGGCCATTTCTCTCCCGGAGAATAACCATGTTTATATTGTGGTTGAATTGGCTGTTGTTCGATGCCACAATCCACCACAACAAGTGTGGTTATTGGTCTGTTTGTTACAACATGGCTGCGCAATAGATGTTCAGGGTGTAACCCGGAGTTTGTCATAACAAGCGGCGCGGAATGATGTTTGGCTGCTGTAGCCGTAAACGGGGAGAACGGTCGTTGAAAAAGAGTATTTCGATCCTGGGGTTTGTCATGTTCCTGTTGGGCGGTATGGGTGTATCAGGCGGGGCGGTGTTCGCCAGTGATGAGCTGAACTGCGTTCTCTGTCACAAGCACCGCGGGTTGAGCAGGGTGGACGAAAACGGCGAGTTCCGCCTGTTCTACATAAATGAAAAGATGTTCAAGAAGAGTCCCCACAGCAAGGTCAAGTGCATAGATTGCCACCAGGATATCGACGAGATTCCGCACAAGCCCGCCGAGAAAGTGGATTGTACCGTGGAGTGTCATCTGGAGGAGCCCTCCAGCAAACAGAAATTCACCCACAAGCCGGTTGCGGAGATCCTCTCCAAGAGCATTCACAGCAAGTATGACGAAAACGGCAACCTGAAAGAGCTGGCCGCAAAGTATCCCGACGACTACCCAGGCTGCAAGGACTGTCACGAGCAACCGCTGTATCGCCCTCTCTCCTTTTTCAAGGGACATGCGGCGGGGATGTCCGAAAGAGGCTTGAGCCGTTGCAAGAGCTGTCATACCAAGGGGGAATTTGCCGAATCCTTTTATGCTCATGTAACCTCGCGACTGCAAAAAATGAGAAGCCCGAAAGAGATCGTTGGGATTTGCGCCAGATGTCATGGTGATCCGGCGTTCCAGGAGCGTCATGAGCTGGATGCGGTGGTGACCTCCTACAAGGAGACCTTCCACGGCAAGGCGGTGCATTTCGGCTCCGAGGCAGCCCCGGACTGCGTCGACTGCCATGTGGTATCGGGTGAAAGTGTTCATTTGATCGAAGGCCAGGAGTCTCCCACGTCGGCCATTGCCGAAGGCAACGTAGCCACTACCTGCAGGACGTCCGAGTGTCATGCCGATGCCGGGGAAAACATAGCTGGTTTCCAGGTACACGTTACATACGACAAGGACAAGTATCCATTGCAACACTATATGCTCAAGTTCTTTACCGCCCTGATGGCGGCAGTGCTTTACTTCTTCGTGGTAATCATTTTCCTTGAGTTGCTGCGGAGACTGTTCCCCGACTTTTCGTTCATCAAATCGTCCAAAGCCGATGAGCGTGGACACTGAGTGAGGCATGTAGCATGAAATACCCGAAAATAGCCTATCGCAACGGCAAGCGGTACTTCTACCGGTTTTCCCTGGTTCAGCGCATACAGCACATCATCCTGTTTACCACCGTCATCACCCTCTCGCTGACCGGGTTTCCCCTGCGCTACTACGACAAACCCTGGGCCGAGCCTCTGTACAACTTTTTCGGCGGAATAGAGGTGGCGCCCTGGATCCACCGGATCGCCGGATCAATTTTGCTGGGGCTGTTCGTGTTCCACACCGGATACTGGATCTACCTGTTCTTCAAAAACCGCATCGGCCGTCTGAGACGTGAAAACCGGCTTACCTTCGGCAACTCGGTTCGCGAGTTTTTCTCTCAGGAGATGATTCCCAATGCCAAGGATGGACGGGATCTGATAGATATGTTCAAGTACCTGCTCTACTTCTCCAATCGGCCGCTGCGCTACGATCGCATCTCCTGGAAGGAAAAGTTCGACTATTTTGCGCCCTACTGGGGCATTCCCATTCTGGGGCCGGCAGGCGCCGCGCTCTGGTTTCGGGATGAGTTTACCCAGGTTTTCCCGGGCATTGTCCTGAATGCGTTCTATATCATGCATACCGATGAGGCGTTGCTGGCTGCGCTGTTCCTGTTTTTCGTCCACTGGTACAACGTGCACTACTCACCGGAGAAGTTCCCGTTGGGAACGGTTTTCCTTACCGGGTATCTCTCCGAGTCAGACATGATCCATGAGCACTATGCGGAATATGTCAGGACCATGAAAGAAGAGGGACTGGAACATGAAATCAAACCTCAAGGTCACCACTGATGGGGCAGATGCGGAGAACAGGAATGCCTAGCGCCATAAGAAAAACAATCTACGTTCTGTACACTCTGGCCCTGATGGCGTTTACCGTCTGGTACGGCTATTTCATCTATCCGATCATCTTTGCCCACAGTGATACGAAGCATGCCGAAGTGGTAGAGCAGCAGGAGAGCGACAAGACTGAAGAGGAGCTGATGTTCGAGAAGTTTCTCCGCGAGCAGGGAGAGACCAGCACCACCGATCTGGGCTATATGGTGGTCAAGGAGCAGTATGTGAAGGGACACTTTCACCATGTGGGCATGACCATCGAACCGGATACCAGCAATGTGTGCATCAAGTGCCATGGCGCGGTACCTCATGACAAAGCCAAGGCCATCCGTGGGTTTCTGAATATGCACGCCTTTTTCCTGGCCTGCGAAGTGTGTCATGTTCCTCCCAAGGAGGGACAGCCCATGTGGGCTTTCCGCTGGTATGAGAAAAAGACCGGAAAGGTCATCGGCAACCCGCCCGGCCTGGTTACCACGGAGATAGAGAAATACGGGAACTACGGGGCAAAGGTGGCTCCGGGAGTTATTGATGGTAGTGGAACCTTCCGTCTCATAAACACCCAGAAAGAGCGGGATTTCGTCGATGAGTACCTCCAGAAAAAGGACCTGCTTGGCGAGATGGAGCAGTCAAAGATGAAGAAGGTGATTCACCGCAAAGTGGCGGAAGAGCCACTGCTGTGTGAGAAATGCCATACCGATGACAGCCAGCCCTATTTACCATTTGCTGAACTTGGATATCCTCCACGCAGGATAAACGCATTGACCAGTACCGAGGTGGTTGGTATGGTCAAGAAGTACAGAAAATTCTATATTCCCAAGTTCCTGCTTCAGGATAGAGAGGGCGAAGAGTCCGGCAAGGACGATACCGGGGAGAAGGGCAACGGAGGATCAGAGAAAGCGGCTGCCATGTAGAATGGAGCCGCAGCATCTGCCGCGTGGGCTGCCCAGCTTGCGAAAAAACAGATGGTTTTTTCTTTTCAATCTGTTTTATCACTGAAAGCGCTATTCTCTCTTTCCAGTTTCAATAATCTCTTTTTAACAGACAAGCCTCCAGCATAACCGACAAGATTCCCATCAGACCCAATGATGCGGTGGCAAGGTATGATCACACCAATACAGTTTGCTCCATTTGCGTTAGCAACAGCACGAACAGCTTTTTCATTGTTAATGTCCCTGGCGATTTGCAAATAAGTCGAGGTGGCGCCGTAAGGGACTTTCAGTAAAGACCTCCACACCATTTTTTGAAAGTCACTGCCAACCATTTGTATCGGAATCGTGAATTCTGCCCTGTTCCCATTGATATATTCTTCGAGCTGCGCTCTTGCCTTCGAAAGAACATTATCATCTTTTTGGTTCCTCTCGCTAATCGGTGCAAGGAGAAACGATTGAATACTTGAAAAGCATGAGCCTCATCAGGTGCTTAGAAGGTGCGAATCTAACTAGGTACCAGAGGGGAGACTCATGCTTGTTGAAAGTTTGATCAAAGAGACGGTGGAATTGCAAGGATTTCGTGTGGTGACGGTGCAGAAAACGGGAC
>WFVH01000056.1 GCA_015491735.1 Gammaproteobacteria bacterium | reverse complement strand
TAACTATTCAGCATGGTATGAAACAGGCCGGTAACTGTTCAGATTGCCCCTGAAATTCGTCAGTTCAAGGCGAAAAATGGGAGTTTACGCGTGTAAATGACCATTTTTCAACGCAGAAATGGCGAATTTCAGGGGTGAGCTGAATAGTTACCTGAATCCTAAGTTATCACCTTGACGGAGTACTAGCAATTGCGTTGGCAGTGAGGGCACAGGTAAACAGGTTGCCCTCCCCGCCTAACGCGGACAATGGGCGTTCCACAACGGTAACAAGGCCGGCTCTCCCGCCGAAACACCCAGAACCGGGCCTCCTCGAAACTCGCGCCCTGCTGAATCAATCGTCTGGCGTTGTGGGGTTCATTGGTTATGCCATCCGTTTCATAGGATTGCCGCGGCAAAACGAGAATGGCGGTGGCAAGCTGTTCAAGCTGCCGCTCATCCAGCTGTTTCGGCTGACAGGCTGGAGACAAGCCGCTAACGAACAGAATTTCACTGCGCAGATAATTCCCCAGGCCGGCAACAAAAGACTGCGCAGTCAGCAAACCACCCAGCTGCCGGTTACGAAAACGCTTGTCCCGCAACCGCTCAATAATCATCGCCTCGCTGGTTTGGGGGGATAGAACATCCGGCCCCAACTTTCCGATAAAGGGGTGAACGGCAATTTCATCATCCCTCAAAACAGCAATATCGGACGCACTGTATAGCAGTGCAGAACACTCGCTGTTATCGATAGCCAGCCTCAACTGACGCCTGGTTCGTGGACGCCCACCCGCTTTGCAGATATACCAGCGGCCATAAAGCTGATTATGACTATAGATGCTTAAACCACAGCTGAAACGAATCAGCATGGCTTTTCCGTATGTTTCCACTGCGCGGATAGCGCTCTCCGCCAGTAGAGATTCATAACGTTTGAGGTGATCAAAAGCAAAATACAGCTGCCTCACCTCCCTTCCCGCGACGGCAGCAGCCACCTGTTCGGCTGCCCGCCGGATTTCTGGTCCTTCCGGCATCGTTCTGTGTTGACAAGAAAAAAAGAGGTAACGACTCAGCTTGCCCCGCAAACCCGCCATTTCCGCGTTGAAAAAGGGTCATTTATGCTGAACAGGGGTTCCAATGCCGCGGAGCATGGGGATGCGCGAGAGCGGCCCCGGCGTAAACTCACATTTTTCGCCTCGAACTGACGAATTTCAGGGGCAATCTGGGCAACTATCATAATAGATAACAATTCGCTGAGCCATTCCAACATGATAATGCTATAAGCTGGCAACTCCACCGTTATTGGTGCGGTGATCCAGCCTCCGGTAACTGATCGCCTCGGTAATGTGTGGCGTCATAATTTGTTGCGCACCATCCAGATCGGCGATGGTTCGGGCAAGTTTGAGCACGCGATGATAGGTGCGGGCAGACAGGCCCAGTTGCTCGATGGCCCGCTCCAGCAATCGGCGATCCCGCTCTTGCAGGAAACAGTGCTGGGTGATCGCCCGGTTACCAAGCTGCGCATTGGGCACGCCACTCCGCTGAAGTTGTCTGCAGCGGGCAGCTTCCACACGGGCACGAACCTGGGCGCTGGTTTCACTCTTCTCTCCTGCCATCTGCTCCAGTTGGCTCAGCGGCACCGCCGGAACCTCGATACACATATCGATCCGGTCCAACAACGGACCGGACAGCTTGCCGCGGTAGCGCTGGATCTGATCCGGTGTACAACGGCAACGCCCACTGGCGTGGCCCAGATAGCCGCAAGGACAGGGGTTCATGGCGGCGATGAGCTGAAACCGGGCAGGAAACTCCGCCTGGCGGGCCGCCCGTGAGATGGTTATGAATCCCGACTCGACAGGCTCCCGCAACACCTCCAGCACCCGCCGATCGAACTCCGGAAGTTCATCCAGGAACAATACGCCGTTGTGCGCCAGCGATATCTCACCAGGACGCGGCTGGCTGCCGCCACCCACCAACGCAACGCCCGAGGCGGTGTGATGCGGAGCGCGGAATGGCCGGACTCCCCACTTTCCGATATCGAAACCGGCATCACTGATTGACTGGATAGCCGCCGTCTCCTGCGCCTCCTGCCCGGTCATCGCCGGTAAAATGCCGGGCAGACGCCGTGCCAGCATGGTTTTACCCGTCCCTGGCGGCCCGCTCATCAGCAAACTGTGGCCACCGGCAGCGGCAATCTCCAACGCTCGCTTGGCAAGATGCTGACCGCAAATCTCGGAGAGATCCTCTTCCGCCACAAGGCGGTTTCCGGCCTGTTGCGGAACATGGTTTTCGAGCGCTCTGCCACCACTGAAATGGGCGCAGATCGCCAGCAAATGATCGGTGGCCATGACGTTCAACCCTTCCACCCGCGCCGCCTCTTCAGCATTCCCCCCTGAAACCACCAGCGCGCGCCCGGCTGTGCGGGTTTGCAGTGCGGCCGGAAGTATTCCCCGCACCGGGCGTAACTCCCCGCTTAGTGCAAGCTCACCAAGAAACTCATATTGATTCAGCGAGCGGGAGGGAATCTGCCCTGAGGCTGCGAGGATACCGAGAGCGATAGGCAGATCGAACCGGCCTCCTTCCTTGGGCAAATCAGCAGGTGCCAGATTGACGGTGATGCGCCGCATCGGAAATTCAAAACGGCTGTTCAGGATCGCGCCACGCACCCGATCCTTGCTCTCCTTGACCGCTGTTTCCGGTAACCCAACGATATTCAGCGCAGGCAGGCCGTTGGAGAGATGTACCTCAATAGTGACCAGAGGCGCTTCGATACCCTGCTGCGCCCGGCTGTAGATGGTAGCCAGCGGCATCCAGCGGAACTCAACGGTTCTTGTCTAGCTGTGCTTCCAGTTCAGCAATCTGCTGCTCCAGCTGCTCCAGCTTGGCGCGGCTGCGGGCAAGCAGTTCGGTCTGCAGATCGAACTCCTCGCGGGTCACCAGATCCATGCGGCTGAATACCCCGTACATGGCGGCACGCAGGTTCTTTTCCAAATCATCCACCAGGCGGCTATCGCTACCGGGAAGTCTTTGCATGACTTGGCGTACGAGATTGTCCAGAAAGTCGGTATTTATCATGGCAGGGAGAAACTACTCGGCGATATTGTAAAAATTAATGGTAACTGTTCAGACTGCCCCTGAAATTCGTCAGTTCGAGGCGAAAAATGAGCGTTTATGCCGGGGCCGCTCCCGCGCATCCTTGTGCTCTGCGGCACTGGAACCCCTGTTCGGCATAACTGGCCCTTTTTCAACGCGGAAATGACGGGTTTCAGGCGCAAGCTGAGTCGTTACGGCAGGAATTGTACCGGGAACCGGGCCAAGTTTACAGTACCGGGTTTTCCTCAGCCTCATTTGGCGTTTTCAACAGCGGTGGTTCCTGGGGATCATAATAGTGCGCACTCTCCAGCCTACGCACCAGCAAAGTGCGCAAATGGTTACCATAGGGACGCTGCTTCAGATTAACCCGCTGAACAAACAAACAATAACGCCATCTGGCACAACCCGTGCTTCCTGCCATCTGTCGTACTACTAATCATTAATCCGGCAACCCGTTCCAGCGTGACGAGGAGAACAGTATATGAAATTAGTTACAGCCATCATCAAGCCGTTCAAGCTCGATGATGTTCGCGAGGCGCTTTCTGAAATTGGAGTACAAGGCATTACCGTAACTGAAGTCAAGGGGTTTGGCCGCCAAAAGGGGCATACCGAACTCTACCGTGGAGCCGAATACGTGGTGGATTTTCTGCCCAAAGTAAAGATAGACATTGCCGTAAGTGACGATCTGGTGGATCAAGTCATCGATACGGTCTCCAAGGCGGCCAACACCGGCAAGATCGGTGATGGCAAGATTTTCGTCGTGGCGCTGGAGCAGGCGGTGCGTATCCGCACCGGTGAATCCGGCGACGAAGCACTCTAGTCAAAACATCTCAGTGGAGGGTGGCCAAGTGGAATTGGCAAATAATATCAAAGACTTAAGCTACGCGCTAGACACTTTTTATTTTCTGATGTCCGGTGCACTGGTTATGTGGATGGCGGCCGGTTTCGCCATGCTGGAGGCTGGTCTGGTCCGGGCCAAGAACACCGCCGAAATACTGACCAAGAACATCGCCCTGTTTGCCATTGCCTGTATCATGTACATGCTGTTGGGGTACAACATCATGTATCCAGCAGGCGGTAACGGAATTTTCCCGGCAATCGACCTGTCGTTCATGTTCGGTGGTGACAATGATCCTGCAGAGGTGCTGGCACAGGATTTGGGCACCTGGTATGACGGCAGCTACTACTCCGGCATGTCGGACTTCTTTTTCCAGGTGGTGTTCGTGGCGACCGCCATGTCAATCGTCTCCGGTGCCGTGGCCGAACGGATGAAGCTGTGGAGCTTCCTCGCCTTCGCGGTGGTGATGACCGGCTTGATCTACCCGCTGCAGGGCTACTGGAAGTGGGGCGGTGGTTTCCTGGATGCCCTGGGCTTTAGCGACTTTGCCGGCTCCGGCGTGGTGCATCTGTGTGGTGCCTCCGCGGCATTGGCGGGTGTTCTCCTGCTGGGTGCCCGCAAGGGAAAATATGGCCCCAACGGCCAGATAAATGCGATACCGGGCGCCAACCTGCCACTGGCCACCCTGGGCACCTTTATCCTCTGGCTGGGCTGGTTCGGTTTCAATGGCGGTTCCGAGCTGATCATCTCAAACGTGGGTGAAGCCAATGCCGTCGCAGCGGTATTCGTCAACACCAATGCAGCAGCCGCTGGCGGTGTGGTGGCTGCGCTGATTACCGCCCAACTGCTGTTTGGCAAGGCGGATCTCACCATGGCGCTGAACGGTGCGCTTGCCGGGTTGGTGGCCATAACGGCCGAACCACTGGCTCCGTCACCTCTGTGGGCGACGCTGGTGGGCGGCATCGGCGGCGTGCTGGTGGTGTTTGCGATTATCGGTATGGACAAACTGAAGGTCGATGATCCGGTCGGCGCCATCTCCGTGCACGGCGTCGTCGGCATGTGGGGTCTGCTGGCGGTACCGCTGTCAAACGATGAAGCCAGCTTCTTCGCCCAGATCACCGGCCTGGTTACCATTGCCGTCTGGACCTTCGCCGCCAGCTATGTGACCTGGTTCATCATCAAGATGATCTGGGGGATCCGGGTCAGCGAGGAAGAGGAGTACGAAGGTGTGGATGTGGGTGAATGCGGTCTGGAGGCCTATCCCGAGTTCACCAACAAGTAGCACGCTGCCGCCTGACTGGGGACAGTTGTGAAAGCGGGCACTTCGGTGCCCCTTTTTTTGTGCTGCGCCTGCTGATGCTGCCGGATACAATATGCGGATGAAGAAGATTCAGTCAGGGAAACGGCTCTGAGCCGGCTGCGCGTCAAAGGTCTGATGACTCACCACATCGGACCACTCGATCTGCGGGTGGATCCCGCCCGGTGCGTTTGCCTGTCGGGAGCGTCCGGTTCAGGTAAAACGCTGCTGTTGCGGGCGATTGCCGACCTCGACCCCCATCAGGGGACGGTTTGGCTGGATGAGCGGCCATGTGACTCTTTCCCCGCGCCGGAGTGGCGCCGGCGGGTCGGACTGCTGCCGGCGGAGAGCAAATGGTGGTACGAAAGGGTGGGAGAGCACATGGGGGGGCTGGAGCCGGGCTGGCTGGAGCAGCTGGGGTTTTCCGGTCAGGTACTGGAGTGGGAGGTGAGGCGCTGCTCCACCGGCGAGCGTCAGCGTCTGGCGCTGCTGCGCCTGCTGGCCAACCGCCCCCAGGCGCTGTTGCTCGATGAACCCACCGCCAGCCTCGACCCCGCCAACGTTCGGCGGATGGAGACGCTGCTGGAAAAATATCGCATCCAGTACGGTGTTGCGGTTCTTTGGGTGAGCCATGATCCGGAACAGATTCGACGCGTTGCCACCCGGCACTTTGAGTTACGCGATGGTCATCTGCTGGAACAAACCGGATGAATATCCTCCCGTTGACACCGCTGGATCTGGCGCTGGCCTCCATTCTGGTCATTGCGTTGGCGGCCCTTAGCCGGATGCTGCATCTCGGCGTGGGACGGCAGCTGATTATCGCTGCTTTGCGCACGACCATCCAACTGCTGCTGGTTGGCCTGGTGCTGAAGGCACTGTTTGCAAATGCGCAACTGGCCTGGCTGACACTCGTCTCGCTGGTTATGCTGCTGATGGCGGGGCGGGAGGTGATGGTGCGGCAGAAGCGCCGCTTCCGTGGCTGGTGGGGATTCGGTCTCGGCACACTGTCGATGTTCGTGTCCTCTTTCAGCGTGACCATCCTGGCGCTTACCGTCATTATCAACAATCAACCCTGGTATCTGCCCCAGTACGCTATTCCACTGCTCGGAATGCTGCTGGGCAACACCATGAACGGTATCAGCTTGGGGCTGGATCAGCTCACCCGCAATGCCTGGGAGCAGCGTGAGGTAATCGAGCAGCGGCTGCTGCTGGGCGGTAGCTGGAGCGAGGTGGTTGCCGATATTCGCCGGGAGGCAATGAGGGTAGGACTGGTGCCCATCATAAACGCCATGGCGGCAGCCGGTATCGTCAGCCTGCCGGGGATGATGACCGGCCAGATCCTGGCGGGAACGCCCCCCGTTATCGCGGTAAACTATCAAATCCTGATCATGTTTCTGATTGCTGCCGGTACCGGATTCGGCACCATGGTTTCGGTATCCCTGGGCGCCCGGCGGCTGTTTGACAAACGGCATCGGCTCTGTCTGGAGCGGTTGATTTGAGTACCGAATCACGTCTCCGCTGGCGCTGCCGGCGGGGGATACTGGAGCTGGAACTGTTGCTGGGCGGGTTTCTCGATCGGCGGCTCGGTGCATTGACTGAGGCCGAATGCGCCGTTTTGGAGCACCTGCTAAAATATCCCGATCAGCAGTTGATGGCGTATCTTTACGGTCAATCCGCTCCCACCGATGAGGAGACCCGCCAGCTTGTTGCAAAAATCCGCGCCACTGCATCTTGAACTGCGCCCTTCCCGCATTTTTTCAGTGCTGCTGCTGGTTGTTCACGGCGGCGCTGCCGGGTGCGTGCTGATTGCCCCTTTCCCCTGGCCGGTACGCCTGGTGCTGACTGGCGCAATTCTGTTCAGCCTTTGTTATACAGTTTCCCGCTGGGCACTGCTTACCGGCCGCCGCGCGATCATCCGGCTGGCAGGGGATGAACCGGGCAAGTGGGTGGTAACGCTGGCCAGCGGGAAAAGGCTGCAGGCACGGCTGTTGTCCGACAGTTTCGTTTCTCCCCACTGCGTGATACTCAATCTTGCCCCCAGTGATCCGTCCCGGCGCTTTTCCGCGATCATTTTCTCCGACTCGCTGGATCGGCACAACTTCCGGCGTCTGCGGGTACGGCTCAGGCTGGAGGGGGCGCAGGCTCCAGAATAGTGTTCTGCGGAGGGTGGCTTTCATCCGGCCCGGGATAGTCCAGATTATAGTGCAGTCCACGGCTCTCCTTGCGCGTTTTGGCGCAGCGCACAATCAGTTCGGCGACCACCACCAGGTTACGCAGCTCCAGCAAGTCGCTGTTGATGCGGAAGTTGCCATAGTATTCGGCAATCTCCTTGCTCAACAGCTCCACCCGGTGCATGGCGCGCTCCAGCCGTTTGTCACTGCGCACGATACCCACGTAGTCCCACATGAAGCGGCGCAGCTCATCCCAGTTATGGGTAACAACGATCGCCTCGTCAGAATCGGTGACCCGACTCTCATCCCATGGGGGAAGTTCTCCCGGCGGGGGGATATGCTCCAGCTGCTGCAGGATATCCCTGGCGGCCGCAGCGGCAAAGACCAGACACTCCAGCAGCGAGTTGCTGGCCATGCGGTTGGCGCCGTGCAGACCGGTGAAAGCAACCTCGCCAGCGGCGTACAGTCCGGGAATATCGGTGCGCGCACGCAGATCCGTCATGATGCCGCCGCAGGTATAGTGGGCTGCCGGCACCACCGGAATCGGTTCGCAGGTGATGTCGAAACCGAACTCGAGGCAACGCCTGTAGATGTTGGGAAAGTGCTGCTTGATAAAGCCGGCGGGTTTGTGACTGATATCAAGCAACACGTGCTCCAGCCCGTGGCGCTTCATCTCGTGATCGATGGCGCGGGCAACGATATCGCGGGGAGCCAGCTCCGCGCGGGGATCGAAGCGCTCCATGAACGCTGTGCCGTCCGGCAGCAGCAGACGGCCCCCCTCGCCGCGCACCGCCTCGCTGATCAGAAAGGATTTGGCCTTCGGGTGATAGAGGCAGGTAGGGTGAAACTGGTTGAATTCCATGTTGGCGACCCGGCAACCGGCCCGCCAGGCCATGGCCAGGCCATCCCCGGTGGAGAGATCGGGGTTGGTGGTATAGAGATAGACCTTGCTGGCGCCTCCGGTAGCCAGCACCACAGCGCGGGCACGGAACAGCATCACCCGATCGCTGCGCCGGTTCAGCACATAGGCACCCAGCACCCGCTGCTCCCGTTGGCCGAGTTTGGCACCGGTGATGAGATCCACCGCCATATGATGCTCGAACAGGCCGATACCGGGATGTTGCCGGACCTTGCTCTCCAGCGTGGTCTCGATGGCGTAACCCGTCGTATCGGCGGAATGGAAAATGCGGCGCTGGCTGTGCCCCCCCTCCCGCATCAAATGGTATCGCGGCTCCCCCTTTGCGGAGATTTCACGGGTAAAGGGTACCCCTTGGTCGATAAGCCAGCGGATACTCTCCCGGCCATGCTCGATGGCGTATTGAACCACCCGCCTGTCGCACAACCCGGCGCCGGCATTCAAGGTATCCCGCACGTGAGACTCGACAGAATCCCCCTTCTCGTCAAGCACCGCGGCAATGCCACCCTGAGCCCAAAGGGTGCTGCCCTCGCGCAAGGCGCCTTTCGACAGCACCGCAACCGCAGCACTGTCCGCCAGCCGCAAGGCGAGACTCAGACCGGCGGCACCACTGCCAATGACAAGAACGTCACAGTCATGCTGACACTGGATTCGGTTTGCAGTGTTCATGGCAAATAAACAATAATACCTGGTGCAAAAATCTTCACGGCAAGACGAACTATAACTTAACCGTAATGTCATATCGAACAGATGCAGGAAAGAGCTGCGTGGAAAGGCAGGTCTAGATGGGGGAGGAGGAGAACAGTGATGCGGCGCTGGTTGCGCGTGTGCAGAAAGGGGATAAAAAGGCCTTCGATATTCTCGTCCGCAAGTACCAGCACAAGCTGGCAAAGCTGATCTCGCGCTACATCCAGGATCCGTCCGAGGTGATGGATGTTTCGCAGGAGGCCTTTATCAAGGCCTATCGGGCGCTACCCGGGTTCAGGGGTGACAGTGCGTTCTATACATGGCTTTACCGGATAGCCATCAATACCGCCAAGAACCATCTGGTAGCAAAGGGGCGGCGGCCACAAAGTATCGATATCGATGCCGACGAAGGACAACGCATCGAAACCATTTCAAAGCTGCGGGACGATGCCACACCGGAACGACTGATACTGAGGGACGAGATAAGCCAGGTGATATTCCAGACCATCGAGGAGCTGCCCGATGATTTGCGTACAGCCATTACTCTCCGGGAACTCGATGGGCTGAGTTACGAAGAGATCGCAGAAGCGATGGACTGCCCGATTGGAACCGTGCGTTCGCGTATTTTCCGTGCGCGGGAAGCGATCGATTGCAAGCTGCAGCCGTTACTGAGTACGGAGTAGTGATTTCTGTGTGATAAATGGTGGATTAAGATGACAGACAAGATTCAAGAACAAATCTCTGCGTTGGTCGATGATGAAATTCACGACACAGAACTGAAAACCGTCATAGCTGAACTAACCAGAAACCGGGCATCTGCTGAACAGTGGCAGCGCTACCACCTCATCAGCGATGCACTGCACAACAATCTGCCGGACACAGTCGAACCCGATCTGGCCCGGCGGGTTCAGCAAGCGCTTGAAAAAGAACCGACCGTACTGGCGCCGCAACGGGTGCGGATCCCGGCAAAGGTGCTGCCTGCGCTCAAGCAGGTGGGCGGCATGGCGGTGGCCGCGTCTGTGGCGGTAGTCATGGTTGTTTCGTTGCAGAATGAACAGAGCGGTTTTGATGCCGGCCAGCAAACGGCCCAGGTGGAAACGGCTACTCCGGCCGCCGTGGTCGCAGATGCGGAAAAAATCACGCCATCGATACAAAGGCCGGTCACTGCTGTCTCTTCCCGGCCCGCTCTGGTTTCAGATATTGAGTATCCTCAACAACCGGTCGCTGTTTCTCCACAAACGTTTGATCCCCGTTTTGAAAGTTACCTGATCGACCATAGTGAGTATGCTGTTACAGGCATGCTGCCCTATACCCGCGTAACAGGAACTGCCTCTGGTACCCTTCAGCATGCGAGTGGTGAATGAAAGAGGGCATGTACAGTGCAAGGCGCGTGTGGATTGGTCTGCTAGGCTGCCTCTCACTGTTATGCATTGGCGATACTGCGGCTGCCGACAATCCGGAAGCGAAAGCATGGCTGCAAAAGATGTCCAGCGCAGCCCGGAAGTACAACTACGAAGGCGTGTTCATCTACCTGCACGGTAATCGGCTGCAGGCTGTCCGCATCGTTCACAGCGTGGAGAAAGAGAAGGAGCACGAGCGCCTGGTGCTGCTCAACGGCTTACAGCGGGAGGTGCTGCGCAGCAACGGGAAAGTAACCTATATCACCCCCAAGAACAGCGCCCGGAAGGTCGAACAGCGGCGAAACCATCCGAGGCCCGGTTTTCCACTGCTCTCCCCCCAGCGTATCGACAAGCTCATCGAGAGCTATGACGTCATACTGAGCGGGCAGGATCGCGTTGCCGGACGCACCACGCAACGCCTCACCATCAAACCCAGGGACAAGCTCCGTTACGGATACCGGCTGTGGCTGGATCATGAAACCGGGCTGTTGTTGAAAACGGAACTGTTGAGCAGACAACTGAATATTCCTGAGCAGTTCATGTTCACGACGGTTCGTTTTCTCGATTCCGTACCTGCCGCCCTGCTCGAGCCAAAGCTCGACGGAAACAAATTCACCTTTTACAGAAATCACCCTGATGAGACCGGGGCAGTCACACCCCCTTCGTGGCATCCGGCCGAGCTGCCGCGCGGATTTGAACTGAGCGCGCATCGCCACTTCCCGGGAGCGGACAAGCAAAGCCCCATGGAACAGCTGATCTATTCCGATGGTCTCTCATCGGTTTCAGTTTTCATTGAACCGCTCAAGCCGGAACAGAAGCCATTGCAGGGACCCTCAAGCCTCGGTGTGGTCAACGCTTTCGGCGCTACCCATGACCATTTTCAGGTTATCGCCCTGGGTGAAGTCCCCCCGGCGACAGTGCGCAAAATAGCCACCTCCATCCAGAAGAACGGAGACAGGAACCGTGATTGAAGAGACAGCGACGGTTATCCGGACAGCCAAAGATGTTGCCTGGGTGCAGACCCGACGGAAAACAGCCTGCAACGGCTGTTCCCTGAACAAAGGGTGCGGTGTATCCGCACTGGACAAGCTGCTGGGAGACAGAAATACCACCCTGAAAACCATCGATCCCCTCTCCAGCCGGCCGGGGGACGAAGTCGTCATCGGACTCGAAGAGAAGGCGCTGCTGAAGGGTTCGGTGGCTGTCTACATCGTACCACTGCTGGCAATGATACTTTCTGCTATCGCTGGCTCAACGATGGTGGCCCCCTGGCTGGGACTCCCCCCCGAGGGCAGCAGCATTCTCCTGGCGTTACTCGGGCTTTTGGCGGGCTATGGCTGGGTTGCCACTTTCTCCCGTTCAATCAAATACAATCCGGACTACCAACCGGTTATACTACGAAAAACAGACCAAAATGCCGTAACCGGCCAGTGCATCCCCATTGCCAAAATATAGAAGGGAAGTAACTATTCAGCATAGTATGAAACAAGCCGGTAACTGTTCAGATTGCCCCTGAAATCCGTCAGTTCAAGACGAAAAATGGGAGTTTACGCGTGTAAATGACCCTTTTTCAACGCAGAAATGGCGGATTTCAGGGGTGAGCTGAATAGTTACAATCATTGAAGGAAAAGTTATTAATCCGGCAACAAGCTATATATGTCACATTCAGGGTTTCAGGAGCAGGCTGGAACAAGGTACAGGTCGCAGGCAATGGTTGCTCCATCGGTACCGAAACCCCTGGCAAATTTGATTATAGAAGACAAGCCGCCGTGTGCCGAACACCCGTGATTTTAAACTTTGCAAATACAGGTACTCAATGAACGCCATGAAAAACACCAGGACCGGTTTCAAAACCCCATTTTTCATCGTCATCTTGTCACTCTTCCTGTTTCAACTTCCGGCCGCCGCAGCCAAGCTGCCGGACTTTACCAAATTGGTGGAAGAGAATGGCCCAACCGTGGTGAATATCAGCACCACACAGAAAATCAAACGCACACACCCTGCCCTGCCGCCGGGAATGGAGATTCCGGAAGACGGACCTTTCGGAGATCTGTTCCGTCATTTTTTTGGTGAAGAGGGTGAAGGACGGGAGTTTAAAAGCCAGTCCCTCGGTTCCGGGTTTATCATCTCTGCCGACGGCTATATTCTGACCAACGATCATGTCGTCGATCACGCCGATGAGATTATCGTTCGTCTCAGCGACCGGCGCGAACTAAAGGCATCGCTGATCGGCCATGACAAGCGCAGTGACATCGCACTGCTAAAGGTGGAAGCCGACGACCTGCCCGTGGCAAAAATTGGCCGTTCAAGCACACTTAAAGTGGGCGAATGGGTACTGGCAATCGGCTCGCCATTCGGCTTCGAACAATCGGTATCGGTGGGAGTGGTAAGCGCCATTGGCCGTAGTCTTCCCAGTGGAAACTATGTGCCTTTCATCCAGACCGATGTTGCCATCAACCCCGGCAATTCGGGTGGACCCCTGTTCAATCTGGACGGGGAGGTGGTAGGAATAAACTCCCAAATCTACAGCCGGACAGGCGGATTCATGGGACTCTCATTTGCCATCCCCGTCGATATGGCGATGGATATCGTCGAGCAACTCAAGACGAAAGGAGCGGTATCACGGGGCTGGCTGGGCGTACTGATCCAGGATGTAACACGTGATCTGGCGGAATCTTTCGGCATGAACAAGCCGATGGGGGCGCTCATTTCACGGGTGCTGCCCGACAGCCCGGCGGCAAATGCCGGTCTCGAAGTAGGAGATATAATTGTCGGGTTCAATGGCAAAACGATCTACTACTCATCCGATCTTCCGCCCCTGGTTGGCCGCGTACGGCCGGGGAACAGCGCAGAGCTGAAAGTCATTCGTAATGGCAAGACCCTGACGAAAAAGGTAACGGTTGAGGAGCTTCCCGGCGAGGAGGAGCTGGAACTCTCCTCCAGCGAACCTTCATCACGGATAGACAACCGCCTGAAAGCTGCCATTGCCAATCTGAGTGATGAACAGAAAAAGGAGTTGAAGCTGGACAATCAGGGCGGTGTGCTGATAAAGAGAGTTCAGGAAGGACCGGCAAAAGAGGCCGGCCTGCGCGCCGGGGATGTGATCATCATGATTGACAACGTGAAGGTAAAGAACACAAAGCATCTCAAGGAGATTGTCAACAAGCTGCCCGGGAACAAGGCCATTCCGCTGCTGATACAGCGCCACGGAAACCCGCTTTTCCTCGCCCTGACGCTAACCCAGGACGAAGAAAAAAAGTAACTGTTCAGCATAGTATGAAACAGGCTGGTAACTGTTCAGATTGCCTCTGAAATTCGTCAGTTCAAGGCGAAAAATGGGAGTTTACGCGTGTAAATGACCATTTTTCAACGCAGAAATGGCGGATTTCAGAGGTGAGCTGAATAGTTACGAAAACAAAAAGTGACAACCCGACACAGTGAGTTGTCATATTTGGATCTGACCGCTCAGCATGCCCCTGAAATTCGCCGGTTCGGGGCGGAAAACGGGGGGGCATAACCGTAACTGACTATTTTTCAACAGAGAAACAGTGTGCAGATTTCCGGGGCAAGCTGAGTAGCTGTATTATTATTAACCCAGCTACAAACAGGCAATGAAACTGACGCTCTATACCCGCAGCTACTGCCATTTGTGTGAGGATATGCACAAGGCGTTGCTGCCGTATCAAAAACGGTACGGGTTTGAACTGGAGCTGATTGATGTCGACAGCGATGCCCGGCTGGAGCGTCGTTTCGATGAACTGGTTCCGGTGCTAATGAGCGGAACAGAGGAGATTTGCCACTACCATTTGGACGAAACCGCCCTGCTGAACCATATCCGCCGGCAATATTAACCCAGCTTCTCTCTTCGCCATCCATGCAAGGCTTCGTGGTGAATAGTTACCGGAAATCATGTAAAATCGGTTGTTTGCCCGTAGACAAGGGCTCGCACTCCGTCAAGACGATCATTCCGGATGCAGTTGGCTTGTCAGCGTTCAGGGCGAGGCGAGAGGAGAGAAGTTTGCTTATTCTGTTAACCCGGCCACAATATTTGTCGCACTCAGGGTTTCATGAACTGGCTGGAACAAGGCGCAGCTTGCAGGCAATTTTCCCCATTGGCAAAAGCGGCAACGCCAGGCCAGCCTGTTTCTCGAAACCCTGGCTATCCGATTGGCAGAACACCGGCACACAACGGCTGAATGTTGTTGCCGGGTTAACCATTGTAAACAGACAACGGACAATGCAGCATGGTTTTTTTCAGGCGCAACCCGAAGGGGTCGGCAGTATGATGGCCTTGTCAATTGAGAACGCCCCCCAGGCCATTTCAGATGACTGAACTCGGCAACATCCGCAATTTCTCAATCATTGCCCATATCGATCATGGCAAATCGACGCTGGCTGATCGCATAATCCAGCTCTGCGGTGGCCTGGCCGATCGCGAGATGGAGGCGCAGGTTCTCGATTCCATGGATCTGGAGCGTGAACGCGGTATTACCATCAAGGCGCAAAGCGTTACTCTCAACTATCATGCCAGTGACGGGCAGAGCTACCAGCTCAATTTCATCGATACCCCGGGTCATGTGGATTTCTCCTATGAGGTATCCCGATCGCTGGCCGCCTGTGAGGGGGCGTTGCTGGTGGTTGACGCATCGCAGGGTGTCGAGGCGCAAAGCGTCGCCAACTGCTACACCGCCATCGAGCAGGGCCTTGAAGTAATGCCGGTACTGAACAAAATTGATCTGCCGGCCGCTGATCCGGGGCGTGTGTGCAAGGAGATTGAAGATATCATCGGTATCGAGGCGGAGGATGCCCCCCGGGTCAGCGCCAAGACCGGCGCCGGAGTCCCCGAGTTACTGGAGCTACTGGTGAAGTGTATCCCTCCCCCGGAGGGTGACCGCGATGCCCCGCTGCAGGCGCTGATTATCGACTCCTGGTTTGACAATTATCTCGGGGTGGTTTCACTGGTGCGTATCAAGCAGGGCGTGCTGCAAAAAAAGGATAAAATAACCGTTATGTCTACCGGGCAGAGCTACCAGGTGGACCGGCTGGGGATCTTCTCTCCCAAAATGCACGATACCGGTATCCTGCGGGCGGGCGAGGTGGGCTATGTCATATCCGGCATCAAGGAGATCGAAGGCGCCCCGGTAGGTGATACCCTCACCCACTCCAGCCGCCCCGCAGCGGAACCACTGCCCGGTTTTCAGGAGATCAAACCACGTGTCTTCGCAGGCCTGTTCCCGGTCGGCTCGGAGGATTACGAAAATCTGCGTGATGCACTGGCCAAACTGCGTCTGAACGACTCGTCCCTCTTTTACGAACCGGAAACCTCAACCGCGCTGGGATTCGGGTTTCGTTGCGGCTTTCTCGGCATGCTGCATATGGAGATCGTACAGGAGCGGCTGGAGCGAGAGTATAATCTGGATCTGATCACCACGGCACCCACTGTCGTCTATGAGGTGGCTACAACCAAGGGGGAGATCCAGTATGTGGACAATCCTGCCCGGTTGCCTCCGGGAAATCTTCTCGAAGAGATTCGTGAACCCATTATCAGCGCCAATATTCTGGTGCCTCAGGAGTATATTGGCAATGTAATCACCCTTTGCATTGAAAAAAGAGGGGTGCAAAAAAACATGCAGTATCTGGGCAGCCAGGTATCGCTACAGTACGAACTGCCCCTGAACGAAGTGGTACTGGATTTTTTCGATCGCCTGAAGTCGGTCAGCCGTGGATACGCCTCACTGGATTATGAGTTCAAGCATTTCCAGGCGGCCGATCTGGTCAAAATGGATATTCTCATCAATGGCGAGGTGGTCGATGCGCTGGCGCTCATCGCCCACCGGGAACTGGCGCAGAACCGCGGCCGGGAGCTGGTGGAAAAGATGAAAGAGCTGATTCCCCGCCAGATGTTCGATGTGGCGATCCAGGCGGCCATCGGCAGCAAGATCATTGCGCGCAGCAACGTCAAGGCGCTGCGCAAGAATGTTACCGCCAAATGCTATGGTGGAGATATAACCCGCAAACGCAAGCTGCTGGAAAAGCAGAAGGCGGGTAAAAAACGGATGAAGCAGGTCGGCAGTGTTGAAATCCCACAATCTGCTTTTCTGGCTGTATTGGATGTAGGTAAAAAACAGTGAATATAAATTTTCCCGCTTTTCTGGTACTGGCGACATTTGTCACCGGCGCAATCTGGGCGCTGGATGCCCTGATATTCGCACCCCGGCGCCGGGAGATGGCGCTCTCCTCGGGAGTGGCAGGTGCTTCTGCTGTGGAGCAGGAAAAACTCCCCTTGATTGTCGAGTACTCCAAATCGTTTTTCCCGATTATACTGGCGGTTCTGGTGCTGCGCTCTTTCCTGGTTGAGCCGTTTCGGATCCCGTCGGGATCGATGATGCCCACCCTGCTGGTCGGTGATTTTATCCTGGTCAACAAGTTCTCCTATGGCCTGCGGCTGCCGGTGCTGAACACCAAAATAGTGGAGATAGGCGAGCCGCAACGGGGGGACATTGCCGTATTCCGTTATCCGGAAGACCCCGGTATTGACTATATCAAGCGAGTCGTCGGCATACCGGGTGATCATATTCGTTATGCCGGCAAGAAACTCTATATCAATGGCAAGCCTGTTCCACAAAAGCTGGTTGGCAAATATATTGCCGATGGCGCCAGCGCCAGCATGACTGGTGCGATGCGCTACAAGGAGACCATTGGGGAGGTCAGCTATGACATCCTGGTGCGCTCAAACGGCTTTAACCGGGACTTTGAATATACCGTGCCCGATGGGCAGTATTTCGTACTGGGCGACAACCGGGACAACAGCCGGGACAGCCGTTTCTGGGGCACGGTTCCGGAGGTCAATCTGGTTGGCAAGGCTTTTTTCGTCTGGATGAACTGGGATCCGGTAGCCGGTGGAATCACCTGGAGCCGCATTGGCACGATCATCGAATAACGCTTCACGGGAGCATCTGGGCCGCACGCTGGGCTACGCCTTCCGCAACCCGCGTCTGCTGGAAACGGCGCTTACCCACCGCAGCGCGGCGAGCGACAACTATGAGCGGCTGGAGTTTCTGGGGGATGCCGTGCTTGAACATGTCATCAGTCATGAGCTGTTTCACCGCTATCCACACTGCAAGGAGGGTGATTTGAGCCGGTTGCGCTCCAGCCTGGTCAAAGGCGAGACCCTGGCGGAAATAGCGCAGCAACTCTCTTTGGGCGACCATCTCAAGCTCGGACCGGGGGAGCTGAAAAGCGGTGGTTTTCGCCGCACCTCCATTCTGGCAGATGCCCTGGAAGCGATTTTTGGCGCAATCAGCCTGGATGGCGGCCTTGAAACGGCCAGGAACGTGATTCTGCGTCTCTACCAGCCCTGGCTCGGCTCGCTTCCCGATCTGGATCAGCTGAAAGATCCCAAAACCCGGCTGCAGGAGTTTTTGCAGTCACGCAGGATGCCTCTTCCCAACTACCGAATCACCGGGGAAGAGGGTGACAAGCACGCACGGATCTATGTCGTACAGTGTGAAATCCCCGTGCTGCCGGTTCAGATCGAGGGCAAGGGCAGCAGCCGCCGCAAGGCGGAGCAGGTGGCGGCCGGGAAGGCGCTCCGGCTGTTGAAGGGACATGAGTAACTACCGCTGCGGCTATGTCACCATCGTCGGGCGGCCCAATGTGGGCAAATCCACCCTGCTCAACCATATTCTCGGGCAGAAGATCAGTATCACCTCCAGTAAACCGCAAACCACCCGGCACCGGATTCTCGGCATTAAATCCACCGGCCATGCACAGGTCATCTATGTGGATACACCCGGGATCCACACGCAGGCCAGACGGGCAATGAACCGCTATATGAACCGGGTAGCCTCAGCCAGTCTGCAGGATGTCGATCTCATCATCTTCATGGTAGAGGCACTGCGCTGGACCGACGAGGATGAGGCGGTGCTGGAACGGCTGCAGCAGACAAAGGCTCCGGTTCTGCTGCTGGCGAACAAAGTGGATACGGTCAGCGACAAGGAACGACTGCTACCTTATTTGCAGAAGCTGACAGAGAAAGGATCGTTCATTGAGGTCATCCCTGTCACGGCAACCCGGAAAGCGGATATTTCCCGCCTGGAACCGGTGGTGGAGAGGCTGCTCCCCGAGCAACCGCCGGTTTTTCCTCCCGACCAGTTGACCGATCGCAGTGAACGTTTCCTGGTCGCTGAAATCATCCGCGAAAAACTGATGCGCCGGCTGGGGCAGGAGCTTCCCTATGCTCTTACCGTGGAGATTGAAGCCTTTTCCGCCGGAGAGAGCGGTCTGACCAGGATCGCCGCCATCATCTGGGTCGAACGTTCAAGTCACAAGGGTATCGTGATCGGCAAGGGCGGCAAACAACTGAAAACGATAGGGGAGCAAGCGCGCAAGGAGATAGAGCTGCTGCTCGGAACCCGGGTGTTTCTGCAGCTCTGGGTCAAGGTAAAAGAGGGATGGTCGGACGATGATCGCGCCCTGCGCAGCCTGGGATACAGCGATGAAAACTGAGCGGGTCGAGCTGCATCCCGCTTATATCCTTCACCATCACCCTTACCGAAACAGCAGCCGCTTGCTGGAGGTGTTCAGCCGGGACTACGGGCGCTTTGGCATGATAGCGCGTGGCGTTTCGTCAAAACGCTCCCGGTTGCAGGGAAGACTCCAGCCGTTCCGCCCGCTGCTGCTCTCCTGGCACAGCCGCGGTGAACTGGCAACCATGCGCACCGCGGAACCGGATGGCGCGCCGCCAGTGCTCTCCGGCGCCGCGCTGATGAGTGGCTTCTATCTCAATGAACTGCTGCTGCGGTTGACCGGGCGCCATGTCCCCTATCCCCGGCTGTTCCGCAACTATCACCGGACATTAAACCGGCTGGGTGAACGGAGGGCCGGTCAGGATGCACTGCGCCTGTTTGAATGTCACCTGCTGCAGGAGTTGGGCTACGGAATGACTCTCGACCATGAGGTAGAGCATGGCCGGCCAATACAGCCGGAAGCGCACTACTGTTATCATATTGAACGCGGGCCGGTGGAGCTGGCGACAGGGGAACCGGCCAACGGCGTGCAACTGGCCGGAAGCAGCCTGCTGGCTTTGGCGAGCGGACAGTTTCCCGACCAACAGAGCAGGAAGGATGCGCTGCGTCTGATGCGCACCGTACTGGCATTCTACCTGGGCAGCAAGCCGCTGCGCAGCCGTGAGCTGTTTCGCAGCCTGAAAGGCGTCAACAGAGGAACAACGTTGTGACAAATGAAATTCTGCTGGGGGTCAATATCGATCACGTCGCCACCCTGCGCCAGGCGCGCGGCACCCGCTATCCGGATCCGCTGCAGGCGGCCATGCTGGTGGAGCTGGCCGGGGCGGACGGTCTTACCCTGCACCTGCGCGAGGATCGGCGTCACATCCAGGATCGTGATGTCACACTCCTCAAGGGGATGCTGAACATCCCGATGAATCTGGAGATGGCGCTTACCGAAGAGATGCTGGATATTGCGGTACAGACAAAACCGGAGAACTGCTGCCTGGTGCCGGAGCGGCGCGAAGAGCTGACTACCGAGGGCGGACTCGATGTGGCCGGCAACAGCGGGCAGCTCCAGGCTGGCTGCCAGCGGCTGGCAGACGCCGGAATCTGCGTCTCGCTATTCATCGATCCGCAACCCCGGCAGATTGAAGCGGCTGCGCAGCTTGGCGTCCCGGTCGTGGAGATCCACACCGGCCGTTACGCAGATGCGGCCAACCAGCAGGAAAGGGATGATGAGTACCGCCGCATCGCGCACGCCGTCGAACTGGGCTGCCAACTGGGTCTGCAGACCAATGCCGGGCACGGACTCAACTACCAGAATGTAAAACCCGTTGCGGCGCTGCCCGGAGTCCGGGAACTCAACATTGGACATGCCATCATCGCCCGTGCGCTGTTTACCGGCCTGGAACAGGCGGTGCGCGAAATGAAACGGCTGATGCTGGAGGCCCGCCAGCCGTGATCTTCGGCGTCGGCACCGACATCGTGCGCATCTCGCGCATGCGCAACAGTCTGGAGCGCTTCGGTGAACCATTCGCCCGGCGTATCCTGGCCGGAGAGGAGTGGCCTGCCTTCCTCCAGAGCAAGCGTCGCGCCCATTTTCTGGCCAAACGTTTTGCCGCCAAAGAGGCAGCAGCCAAAGCGATGGGAACCGGGTTCCGTGACGGCATCACCTTGAAACAGATCACTGTCAGCCACGAGCAGAATGGCCGCCCCTTGCTCTGTTTCAGCGAACAGGCGCAAACTTTCATCATCCGCAGCGGGATCGAGGCAGCTCATCTCAGTCTGGCCGATGAAGAGGAGTATGCGCTGGCATTCGTTACCTTGCAGTGCAAAACCTGAAGTAACTGTTCAGCTCACCCCTGAAATCCGCCATTTCTGCGTTAAAAATGGGCGTTTACGGGTGTAAATGACCCTTTTTTAACGCAGAAATGGCGGATTTCAGGGGTGAGCTGAACAGTTACCGGCTTGTTTCATACTATGCTGAATAGTTACAACCTGAAAAGGATCCAACCGATGAAAACACCCAGCAAGTTACCAATCCGGCAACGGAATACAGGAGCCTCAGCTACCGTGCGTATGCCTGCGGCAAGGCATCGAAGGATCACCGGCCTGATAACGGCCCTTTATCTTGTCGCCGTGACCGCTGCCGTCCAGGCAACAACGGCGCGCGAACATCTTGACGCCTTTTATAGCGGGATAAAGACCATGCAGGCTGGATTTATCCAGACCCGGTTCGATGAAAGCGGCAAACCGCTGCAAACCAGCGAGGGAGTTTTTGCCCTGCAGCGGCCGGGAAAATTCCGCTTTGAGTACACCAAGCCCTACAAACAGCTCTATGTGGCCGATGGCGGCAAGATCTGGAACTACGATCCCGACCTGGAGCAGGTCATCGTCAAATCCATCGACAGCGCCGTGGGCGACACCCCTGCCCTGCTGCTGAGCGGCAAGCGCCCGCTGGAAAACGATTTTATCATTCGGCAATTGAAGCGCAGCAGCTCTGATCTGCAGTGGCTGGAACTGCAGCCCAAACAGGAGCAGAGCAGTTTCCAGAGCGTGCGGCTGGGATTCAGCAGCAAGGGGCTGCGCTTGATGGAGGTGGTGGATATACTTGGGCAAACCACCCGGTTGCAGTTCCGCGACGTAAAGGTGAATACCCGGCTTCCTGCCAAACTGTTCAGCTTCACCGCCCCCCAGGGAGTGGATGTCATAGATGGTCAGTAGCAGGTTGAAATACGGCGGATGAGCGCAGGCGAACCGTTTCCACGGCAGGGGGGTGACCCTGCCGGGCAGCCGCTGGCCGATCGCATGCGTCCCCGCTCGCTGGAGCAGTTTTTCGGACAGTCTCATCTGCTGGGCCGCGGCAAACCGTTGCGCCAGGCGATCGAGGCGGATCGCCTCCATTCCATGATCTTCTGGGGGCCGCCCGGTAGCGGCAAAACCACACTGGCGCGGATGATAGCCCACCATGCCCAGGCGCAGTTTTTGAACATCTCCGCTGTGCTCAGTGGAGTAAAAGAGATCCGGGCCGCCATTCAACAGGCCAGACGGGCGCGTGAAATCTCCGCACAGGGAACCATCCTGTTCGTGGATGAAGTACACCGCTTCAATAAATCCCAGCAGGACGCTTTCCTGCCGTTCGTTGAAGACGGCACGGTCACCTTCATCGGCGCCACTACCGAAAACCCCTCTTTCGAACTCAACAACGCCCTGCTGTCGCGGGCAAGAGTCTACGTACTCAAACCGCTACAAGCGGAGGAGCTGCGCCGGATTATCGACAACGCACTGCTGGATGAGGAGCGCGGGCTGGGTGGTTCCGGGCTGCAGTGCCCGCCCGGGCTGCGTGACATGCTGGCGAAGGCGGCCGATGGAGACGCACGCCGCGCCCTGAATCTGCTGGAGATCTGTGCCGATCTAAGCGAAAACGGCGCCATTGATGCGGCGCATGTCAAAGAGGTGATCAGTGGTGGCGTGCGCCGTTTCGACAAGGGTGGAGAAGCCTTTTATGATCAGATCTCGGCTCTGCACAAATCGGTGCGCGGTTCATCTCCTGACGCCGCGCTGTACTGGTTTGCCCGCATGCTCGATGGCGGTTGCGACCCCCTCTATATCGCCCGGCGCGTGGTGCGCATGGCCAGCGAAGATATCGGCAATGCCGATCCGCGCGGACTGCAACTGGCGCTCAATGCCTGGGATGTGCAGCAACGGCTGGGAAGCCCCGAAGGCGAACTGACCATCGCCCAGGCCATCATCTACCTTGCCTGCGCTCCCAAAAGCAATGCCGTCTATAACGCCTTCAATGAAGCGATGGCCGATGTCCGCCGGCACAACTCCCATGAAGTCCCGGTACATCTGCGCAACGCGCCCACCCGGCTGATGAAAGAGCTGGGGTACGGGAAAAAGTACCGCTACGCTCACGACGAAGCCGAGGGTTATGCGGCGGGGGAAAACTACTTTCCTGACGGGATGAAGCCGCGCAGCTACTACCGCCCGGTAACCCGCGGCCTGGAGCTCAAAATAGGAGAGAAACTGAAGCACCTGCGGGAACTGGACAAAAAAACATCTCCCAAATGATCTGCCGCCTGCACCCTCATGGCTGCAAAAGCAAGGCCGCTTGATCCGTCGCCACGTATGCCCCGCTTATCCAACTGTATTTCTACTTCACATCAGTACCCTATTGCAATATTATCAGCAAACAGTCATCCCCCCTTTGAAAAACAGCTTTTTACCCGATAAATAACAGAGGTAACTATTCAGCATAGTATAAAACAAGCCGGTAACTGTTCAGATTGCCCCTGAAATTCGTCAGTTCAAGGCGAAAAATGGGAGTTTACGAGCGTAAATGACCATTTTTCAACGCAGAAATGGCGGATTTCAGGGGTGAGCTGAATAGTTACTAACAGAGAAAATCAGTTTCAAGGGGAAACGGTTCATGCTTTTCAGTGTTTTCGTTACTTTTGAATAACCATGAGGGAGAGTGGTAGCCATGGCAAAGGCCAGAACAATCATCGAGAATTATATTCGGGACAACTTTTTGATGGGTCAAAATGATATCGAGCTGGGAAACGACACCTCCTTTCTGGAGCTGGGCCTGCTGGATTCGACGGGGGTCATCGAACTGGTCACTTTTCTCGAGGAGGAGTTCAAAATCCAGGTGGAAGATGATGAAATAACACCGGAGAACCTCGACACACTGAACAGAATCACTCACTACGTAGAACAGAAATCGGCTTGAAACGGAGCAGATGCGCAGCTATTAACCGGGAAGGTGGACGAATGTCATCGCTATCATTGGATCGGCAGGTTTTCAAACTTGACTACGATCGGGAAATAGAAAAGATCAGCACTGCCCTGAGGGCATATAACAGAAAACACCGCCGCCGTGGCGCCATCATTGCCCTTTCGGGAGGAATTGACAGCTCCGTCTGCGCCGCACTCTGCGTAGAAGCATTTGGCGCTGACAAGGTACAGGCGCTGCTGCTTCCGGAACAGGACTCTTCTCGAACCAGTTCAAGTCTGGGGGAGCTGATAGCGGAACATCTGAAACTGGATTACATCGTCACCGATCTTTCGCCAACCCTGGATGCCATCGGCTGCTATCGATGGCGGGATGAAGCCATTCGCACCGTTTTCCCCGCTTACCAAAAGAACTGGAGAAACAAGATTGTCATATCGGGGGGAGCAAAAGGGGGGTTCCACTACTTTCGGCTGATCGTGCAGACCCCGGAAGGAGAACTCCTCGAAAAACGGCTGCCCTACAAAGCGTACCTGCAAATTGTAGCAGCTACCAATTTCAAACAGCGGATTCGCAAGACAATCGAGTATTTCCATGCCGATCGCCTTAACTTCAGCGTTATCGGCACCCCCAACCGGGTTGAATATGACCAGGGGTTTTTTGTAAAAAACGGCGACGGTTCAGCGGACATAAAGCCGATCGCGCATCTGTACAAAAGCCAGGTCTATGCACTTGCCAGACACATGGGCCTTCCAGAAGCGATCTGTACGGCAATACCAACAACAGACACCTACAGCCTGCCCCAGGGGCAGGATGAGTTCTATTACGCCCTCCCCTACGAAAAAATGGATCTGGCCCTATGGGCAAAAAACAACGGCATTCCTGCAGCTAAACTGGGTAAAACGCTGGACATCAGCATACAACAGGCCGAACTGATATACGCCGACATCGAAGCCAAACGCAACACAACCACCTATTTGCACGCCCCCCCGGCCCTGGTGGAAACCGTGGTGGAAGTTTGATTCCCCAATGAAGCCGTTATGCTGATAATCCGGCGAAAACGCAACATGGATTCAGCCAGCGGGCACCGGTCTGTCTGTTGGACTCAACGTTCATCAGGGCCTCTCCAATAACGGGCTGATCCGGCTCGCGGGGAGCCGTTGCCATCCTTCCTGCAGAACCGCGATGCCAGAACACACATCGCGGCTGAGGCCGATATAGCTGGTTGCCGGGTTAGTATCATTAACCCTGCAACAATATCCCCACCAAGAGTGTCAGTTTATTAATATCTACTAAAGTTTAGTTTTGGAGCGCCGTTACAATTCAGACACAGCCTCCCTCCCGCCCGCAACCCGGGAGAAGGAAGCAGCGTCGATATACCAACAATAAGAATAACGGGGAGTACCACCAAAATGGCTTTTTTACTGACACCCGCTGTTCATTTAATGAACCAGCTTCGCTTTCGCACCAAGTTTTTCCTGCTGTTTACCGTCAGCACGATACCCTTACTGGTTTTTGGCTATGAACTCTTCAATGCAAGTGGCATAGACAAAACAACCGGATATCTGAATGCTGCCCTGCTGGTTGGTACGCTGCTGCTGTTGTCCTATCTCTTTCTTGCCATCTACACCGCCATCCGCCTGAACATCAATCAGCTACAGGAGAGCTGCCACCAAATGGCGGAGGGTGACATGAGCGCGCGCCTGACGCTCAAAAGCCACGATGAAATGAGAGAAATTGCCTCTTCCATCAACCATATCTCCGATGGTGTCGGGCAAGCCATCAGCTCTGTGCTCACCACCGTCGGCGTTCTGGCCGAGACCTCTGGCAAACTGGCGCATCTCAACGAAAAATCGGGAGAAAACGTCTCCGTCCAGGCTGAGAGTATTGAGCAGGCCGCCGCGGCGATGACCGAGATGACCGCCACCGTGCAAGAGGTGGCCCGCAACTCATCCCACGCGGCCAGCGCTGCCAAGCAGGCTGATGACTCCATTCTCAATGGGCAAAAAGTTGTGGAAGAGGCGGTCAACTCCATCAACGCACTGGCCAGCGATGTGCAACAGGCGGTCGATGCGATTGAGCGGCTGGAGAGCCACAGCAACAATATCAATGGCATTCTGGACATCATCCGTGACATCGCGGAACAGACCAACCTGCTGGCCCTGAATGCCGCAATCGAAGCCGCACGGGCCGGGGAACAGGGACGCGGGTTCGCCGTTGTGGCTGACGAGGTGCGCTCCCTTGCCAGGCGCACACAGGAGTCCACGCTGGAGATCCAGAACATGATCGAGGATCTGCAACGAGATACCCGGCAAACAGCCCAGGTCATGCTCTCCAGTGGAGATCGCGCCAAGCAGAGCGTTGCCCAGGCCAACGGAACCTGCTCCGTGCTGGATGAGATAGCCAGCGCCATCAACGCCATAACCGAAATGAATGAGCTGATAGCCACAGCGGTCGAGCAACAGAGTGTCGTGGCAGAAGATATCAACGGCAATATCAACCGCATCTCCCAGGCCGTCGACGAGATCAATCACGATGCCCAGCACGCTGGTTCCGAAAGCGCCCGGGTGGCCGCCATGGCGGCGGAGGTACGCATGCTGCTGGAACGTTTCCGGATTAACCAGAAGGCGTTGCAGGAGAAGAAATCCGCCCAGGAAAGCAATCTCCTGTTCCGCTGGGATGAATCACTTATGGTGGGTATTGCCGAAATCGATCGCCAACACAAACTGCTGGTCGATATCGTAAACGAACTCTATTACGAATCCGGCAAAAACAGCGGCCACGAGATGCTGGGGCGCATACTGAATGGCCTGGTGGAGTATACGAAAACCCACTTCACCTACGAAGAGGGCCTGCTGGCAATGCATGGCTACCCGGAGCTGGCGCCGCATCAAGCCAAGCACAAAAAGCTCGTTGCCCGAATCATGGAATTCCAGGGCCGTGTCACTGCCAATGACGACAGCGTACTCGAGGAGCTGCTGCAGTTTCTCAAAAACTGGTTGGCCAGCCATATTCAGGGTACCGACAAAAAGTACGTTCCCTTTCTGAGCGGAAAAGGGGTAAAGTAATACCCCCGCCAACAGAGCGACAAGGGCCAGGAAGGCCCGCTGACACTTCCGCCCGCCTTCTCCGGCTGCAGAAGCGATTCTCCTCAATTTCCCGCAATATCGGGGATCTGCCCTCCCCGTTCCAACGAGCTGACCCGATACCTGGATTGACCGCCAACTTTGAGTCATAATACCCGCTTTTGTCAGCATTGGCTGAATACACGGTCAGGGATGATATGGCTTTACGATGAAGAAGATATTGAAAACACCCAACGAAGGCGGGGATACACAGGCTGCCGGTTCGCGCGAAAACGAACTCAGCCTGGTAGAGCTGATACAGATATTGATTGCGCGCAAACGGATAATCATTACTATCTTCCTGTTTTTTACCCTGTTTGGCATGGCCTATGCGCTGTTGATACCCAAACAGTACCGGTACACGACCACCATCGAGATTGGAACAATTCTGGAAGATGGCAAAACGCTTTTAATCGATCGTCCGGGAACCCTGCTGGCAAAAATCAATGAAGCCTACATACCTCACGCCCTTGAGCAGCTCACGGAAGAGAAGCCGGACAACTACAAGATTACGGCGCGAATCCCCCGGGACAGTGAGGTCATCGTCCTGGAGAGCAAAGCCCCCGAGTCCCAGGGGAACACGCTTGTCCAACTGCACAAACAGGTGGTCGATTATGTCAAGCAAAACCACCAGGGGGTGTTCGAGATTATAAAAAAGGAGAGGAGTGTCGAGCTGGACAAAAGCAGAAACAAGCTGAGTGCGCTGCAAGAGCAGCATAAGGTGCTTACTGCCGACCTGAAACGTCTCGATCGAACTTCAGAACTTCTGGGCGAACACGTTTCAGCCTTGAAGGCCCTGGTCAACGAGGCCATCGAATACCGGAAAGCGGCGCGAACCCAGACAGGTGACGAAACCCGGGCAATGACGCTGCTGATGATTGACAATGAGATTCAGCAAAACAGCGAGCGCCTCGCCGCCCTGGAGGAGCGCCTGTATATCGAACTTCCGCGGGAAAAAGATACGTTGAGCAGTGCAATCTCGGATAACCTGCGCGAACAGCACGAGCAGGCGGCAGAGATTGCCAAAACCGAGGCCACGGTCAACAATATGCGCGAAACCCGCATGTTGATAGCCCCCATGCGATCGGCGCGACCCGTTGGCACAGGCAAAACCGTCACTGTTTTGATATTTGCTGTCGTTGGCTTTTTTGTGGGCGTATTTGCCGCTTTCGGCGCATCGCTCGTCAGCAAGGCACGAGAGGAGTTTCTTGTTGAGGAGAAACGGAGTTAGCGATGAAGTTGCAGATCACCCCGGTCATTCTCTCTGGCGGATCCGGTACCCGTTTATGGCCGCTGTCGCGGAAACTTTTTCCCAAGCAACTGTTACCGCTGCTTGGAGAACAGACGCTGTTGCAGGCGACCGTGAACCGCCTGGCCGGGCTAAAGCTCCGTTCCGCTTCTCCCATGGTCATCTGCAACGAAGAGCACCGCTTTCTGGTTGCTGAACAGTTGCGCGAAACAGGCGCGGAAACACCCGGCATACTCCTTGAGCCGGTTGGCAAGAATACCGCGCCTGCATTGGCGCTGGCCGCACTGGCCGTGGTTGAACGGCAGCAGGACGCAATCATGCTCGTCATGCCCGCCGACCACATCATTCTTGATGCCGGAAAGTTTCATGCCGCGGTCGAACAAGCCGCCGTTCTGGCCGCGAACGGCTTCCTTGTGACCTTCGGCATCACGCCCGACAAGCCGGAAACCGGATACGGCTATATCCGCACGGGAGAACCGGTGGAAACCACCCCCCGGTTCGGCAAACCGGGCGCGCCGCCGCGCACCATAAGCCAATTTGTCGAAAAACCGGATCGGGCCACGGCAGAAAGATACGTCTCCTCGGGCGAATACCTGTGGAACAGTGGCATGTTCATGATGAAAGCCTCTGTCTGGCTCGACGCCCTGGCTCACTACCGCGCCGATATCATGGACAACTGCCGGGAAAGTTACGAAAAAGGCCGTAGTGATACGGATTTTTACCGTGTTGACAGAGCGCTTTTCGAGCAGTGTCCCGATGAATCGATCGACTACGCCGTAATGGAGAAACTCAATCAGGGCGAAACGGACTCGATATACCAGTCCGCAGTTGTCCCCCTTGCTGCTGGCTGGTCCGATGTCGGCGCCTGGCCATCCCTGTGGGAAACCCAACCACGCGATGAACAAAACAACGTCATCAAAGGTGATGTTCTGGTGGAAAAAACCAGCAACAGCCTGCTTTATGCCAATGACCGCTTGCTGGCAACCGTGGGCATCGACAATCTGATTGTAGTGGAAACGGCCGATGCGGTGCTGGTAGCGCACAAGGATGCCGCCCAGGATGTCAAATCCATCGTCAACCGGATACACAGCGCCGGCCGGGAAGAGCATCTGGTTCACCGCCGGGTTCACCGGCCGTGGGGAGCATACGAGGGAATCGATTTTGGTGAACGCTATCAGGTCAAGCGGATTACCGTAAACCCGGGAGCTGCGCTCTCCCTGCAAATGCATCACCACCGTGCGGAGCACTGGATTGTCGTCAAAGGAACCGCCAAGGTGACTTGTGGTGAAGATGAGCTGCTGATAACCGAGAACCAGTCGACCTACATTCCCCTGGGAACCGTTCACCGGCTGGAAAATCCCGGCTCCATCCCCCTCGAAATGATTGAAGTGCAATCCGGCAGTTACCTGGGGGAAGACGATATCGTGCGGTTTGAAGATCAATACGGAAGATAGCGTTTTCTATCAGCGGATAACAGCAACATGGCGAAACAGGTATTGGTAACCGGCGCGGACGGCTTCATCGGCTCTCACCTGACGGAGATGCTGGTCCAGCAGGGCTGGCGTGTCAAGGCACTGTCACAATACAACTCTTTCAATCACTGGGGCTGGCTGGAGGATGTGGCCTGCAAGGATCATATCGAGATATTGACTGGCGATGTGCGCGATCCGCACTATTGCAAACACATTACGCGCGATGTGGATAGCATCTTTCATCTGGCTGCACTGATTGCTATTCCCTACTCCTATGTTGCGCCCGACAGCTATGTGGATACCAATATAAAAGGGACCCTCAACATATGTCAGGCGGCGCTGGAAAATGGCGTAAAACGGGTGATACACACCTCCACGAGCGAAGTGTATGGCACCGCGCAGTATGTACCCATCGATGAAAAGCACCCGCTACAACCCCAGTCGCCCTATAGCGCAACAAAAATAGCCGCTGACGCCATGGCGATGAGTTTTCATAGTGCTTTCGATCTGCCCGTGACGGTGGCGCGGCCATTCAACACCTATGGCCCAAGGCAGTCGGCGCGTGCGGTTATCCCCACCATCATCACCCAGATCGCCAATGGCAAAAAACAGATTAAACTTGGAGATGTCTCCCCCACCCGTGATTTCAACTATGTAACCGATACCTGCCGGGGATTCCTGGCATTGGCGCAATGTGACGAGGCGATAGGAGAAACAGTCAATATCGGCTCCAACTTTGAAATCAGCATTGCCGACACCCTGAACCTGATCAAGGAGCTGATGGGAAGCTGCGTAGAGTTCGTAACCGATGAACAGCGTTTCCGTCCAGAAAAATCCGAAGTGTTCCGCCTTTGGTGTGACAACACAAAAATAGAGCGCCTCACCGGTTTCAAACCGGAAGTCGGCATTCGGGAAGGACTGCAAAAAACCATCGACTGGATTACCCGGCCGGAAAATCTCAAAGCCTATAAAGCGGAAATCTACAATGTTTGATGATGTTGCACCCCGTTCGGCGCAAAAACCGTTTGCAGTACGTGGACCCCTTTACTAATTGATCCGGTAGCTAAATCGATGGGTCTCCACTCCACTGCTGTAGTCTGATAACGTATGAAAAACAGGCGCAAAATCTGTGTTGTCACCGGCACCCGCGCAGAATACGGGCTGCTTTACTGGCTGATGAAAGAGATTGAGGCGGCTGATGATTTGAAGCTGCAAATCATTGCTACCGGTATGCATCTCTCACCGGAGTTCGGGCTTACCTATCTGCAAATCGAGCAGGATGGTTTTACCATCGATCACAAAATCGAAATGCTGCTCTCTTCCGACAGTCCAACGGGAATTGGCAAGTCAATCGGTTTAGGTGTCATTGGGTTTGCCGATGCACTTGCGGATTTGCAACCTGACCTGCTGGTGGTACTGGGCGACCGCTTTGAAATATTCTCCGCCGTCAGCGCCGCGATGGTCGCCAGGGTTCCTGTCGCACATCTGCATGGAGGTGAAGCAACGGAGGGGGCATTCGATGAGCTGATTCGGCATTCGATCACCAAAATGTCGCATCTCCACTTTACCGCCACCAGGGCCTATCGCAACCGGGTCATTCAGCTCGGAGAGCAGCCGGAGCGCGTATTTGAGGTAGGCGCCCTGGGGATCGACAGTATCCGGCGTCTAAACCTGCTCAAGCGCAACGAGTTGGAGAAAGCCATTGATTTCAAGCTCGGCAAGCGTAATTTACTGGTCACCTATCACCCGGTCACATTGGAGCAGGAGACGGCGGAAGAGCAGTTCGGCAACCTGCTACAGGTTCTGAGCGAACTGGAAGAGACCCACTTGCTGTTTACCAAAGCCAATGCGGATACCAATGGCCGGATTATCAACAGCATGATCGATGACTACGTCTCGAGCCACCGCGACCACGCCATTGCCTACACATCGCTGGGACAGCTCCGCTATCTTTCCACCATGCAATTCGTGGATGCAGTGGTAGGCAACTCATCCAGCGGCCTGCTCGAGGCGCCAAGCTTCAAAATCGGCACGGTCAACATCGGAGATCGGCAACGGGGCCGGATCAAGGCGGAGAGCGTCATCGACTGCAGCCCCGACAGCAACAGCATTCGCGCAGCAATCCAGGAGATATACACTTCCCGCTTCCAGGAAAAGCTGCAGCAGACCACCAACCCCTACGGTGATGGCGGCGCATCCAGAAAAATTGCAAAAATCATCCGCAAACACCCGCTGGATGATATCCTGAAAAAACGGTTTTTCGACATGGAAACAGAAACGTGAACCCTATCTTCCTGATTGCCGAAGCCGGAGTAAACCACAACGGAGACCCGGACAGGGCTTTCGGGCTGGTGGACGCTGCCGTGGCAGCGGGAGCCGATGCCGTAAAGTTTCAGACATTCAAAGCCAAAAACCTGGTTACCCGGAGTGTAGGGAAAGCCAACTATCAAAAACAGACCACAAAAGCCGGTGAACCCCAGTTCGACATGCTGAAACGGCTGGAGCTGTCGTGGGAGGTTCACCATCGGCTTGCTGACTACTGCCGGAAAAAAGGCATTCAACTGCTTTCCACCGCTTTCGACCTGGAAAGTCTCGATTTCCTGGTCAATGACATCGGCCTGCAAACACTCAAAATCCCCTCCGGAGAGATTACCAATGCCCCCTTGTTGCTGGCTCATGCCCGGACAGGTCACGAGCTGATCGTCTCAACCGGCATGGCAACCCTGGCGGAGATCGAGGAGGCGCTCGGTGTCATTGCTTTCGGACTCATCGGCGGCGGCAAACCTTCGAGAGCGGCATTTCAAACCGCCTACTGTTCCGGCAAGGGTCAGGCGGCGCTGAAAAGAAGGGTCACGCTACTGCACTGCACCAGCGAATACCCTGCCCCGTACCCGGAGATTAACCTCAACGCCATTGCCACCCTGCGCCAGGCATTTGGTTTGAAGACAGGTTATTCCGATCACAGCCAGGGTATCACCGTTCCCGTTGCTGCTGCAGTTATGGGGGCCACTGTGATTGAAAAGCATTTTACGCTGGACAAAAACCTGCCTGGCCCGGATCACCGGGCATCCCTCGACCCGGGAGAGCTGCGCTCCATGATAGAGGGGATACGTATTGTGGAAAAAGCAAAGGGTAATGGATTGAAAATCCCCTCGTTTTCTGAAATACAAAACCGCGCCATCGTGCGTAAAAGCCTGGTTGCTGCACGGCCTATCGCCAAGGGGGAGTTTTTCTGTGAACAGAACTTGACGGTAAAACGCGCAGGCGCCGGGATAACGCCCATGTTGTACTGGGATCTGTTGGGAACCCAAAGTGACCGTTCCTATAAAGTGGATGAGGTCATCCGTTGCGCGATCTGAATACCAAGCCGCTGATACTTCTTGGGGCGGGCGGGCACGCCAAGGTGGTAGCCGAAGCGCTACGCCTGTCAGGCCGGAAGATTGCCGGAGTGACCGACCCGTACAAACCATCCGGCACACACTTTTGTGGCGCGCCGTTATTGACAGAGGAATATTTCATCTCCAATCACCCCCCCGGTAAAGTCGAGCTTGTCAACGGATTAGGCGCCATACCCGGAAAACACCGGCGCCGGGAAGTCGGGCAGCGAATGAGGCAACTGGGCTACCGGTTTGCCTCTGTCATACACCCTTCAGCAGTCATTGCGAATGATGCAGGGCTTGCCGAAGGTACTCAGGTAATGGCCGGGGCTGTTATTCAACCCGGCGTTACCGTGGGGGTGGATACGATTGTCAACACCGGTGTTTGCATCGACCACGATTGCAAAATTGCCGCCAATTGCCATCTGGCACCGGGGGTCGTTCTCAGCGGTGGTGTTATCATTGGCGAGAACGTCCACCTGGGAACTGGAAGTTCCGTGATCCAAAACATAAAAGTAGGCTCAGGCAGTATCGTTGCCGCAGGCTCCACCCTGTATAAGGATATCCCCCGGGGCGTAAAGTACATACAATCACGCCCGGAGCGAACAGTAAACATTGGAGAGTAGCCGATGTACCAATGGAAACAAGCGCTTCTCACGCCAGACGACAATATGACAAAAGCCATTCAGGTGCTCGACCAGGAGGCTTTGCGTATAGCGCTGGTTGTCGACCCGGAGCAGAGGTTGCTGGGCACCATTACCGATGGGGATATTCGCCGGGCGCTACTCAAACATCTCGGTCCGGAAAGCAAGGTCACC
>WFVH01000055.1 GCA_015491735.1 Gammaproteobacteria bacterium | reverse complement strand
ACTATTCAGCATAGTATGAAACAAGCCGGTAACTGTTCAGATTGCCCCTGAAATTCGTCAGTTCAAGGCGAAAAATGGGAGTTTACGCGTGTAAATGACCATTTTTCAACGCAGAAATGGCGGATTTCAGGGGTGAGCTGAATAGTTACTCATCTTTTTGTTATCGGAGGAAGGCTCATTCCCTTGCGTTTTCCGGTAAATTACTTTGTTGCATTTAAAATATTGGCCGGAGCTGCCGAAACATACCAAGTAAGTGTCAATTATTCTTTTCAGCAATGACTCCAGGATTCAGTGGGAACATGGGAAGCAGCGAGCGTGGGGATAGAGAAAGCCAATGAGCATGACCAGCAATAACCATCAATTGCGCCTGATTCTGGTTGAAGGTGACGCAAATGACAGTGAAGAGATAATAAGTTTGTTGCGCAGTGGCGGCTGCCCTGTTTTGGCGGAGCGGGTGGGAAATGCTGCGGAGATGAAGCAGTTGCTCGGAAACGGGCAGTGGGATATGGTCATGGCCCGGATGCCGCACGAGGATTTTCCTCCCGCCGCGGCCCTGGGAGAAGCCGTACGCAGTGGCCAGGATCTCTCTTTTCTCATTCTGACCGATGAGAGCGTGGAAAACAGCAATGAGGTGATGGAGTTGCTGCGTTCGGGCGCGCGCGGGGCCATCAGCTTGCGCTCTCCCGAGCATTTGCGGCTGGTGGTTGGCCGGGAGCTTCAGGATCTGGAGGCACGGCGGGCCCAGCGTTACTTTACTCAAAAGTATTTCGACTCGGAACGGCGTGGCCGGGATCTGCTGGAGAGTTCCAGGGATGCCATCGCCTATGTGAGAGATGGTGTCTACATCTATGCCAACAGCACCTACATAAAGCGTTTCGGATTTGCAGGGTTGTGGGAGTTGCAAGGAGAACTGCTGCTGGAAACCATCGACAAGGATGATCAGGACAAGGTGAAATCATGCCTGCGTGGTTATGCCGAAGGGGATCAGGGTCAACAGGAGTTGCGGCTGCAGGGGCGAAATACGGACGGGCATACATTCGAAACCGCAATGGAGCTGCGGGTCGCAACACTGGGGGGCGAGCCTTGTGTACAGATTACCATTCGGGAACGCTCGCACAGCAAGGAGCTGGAGAACCGGGTCCGCCAACTCAAGAACCTCGATCAGATTACCGGGCTGTTCAATCGCCAGTATTTTCTGCGGCGCCTGGAGGCTGAAGTAAAAAAGGCGCAGCAGGGGCAGGTCAATGGCGCCCTGCTCTATATTGAAGTAGATAACTTCAAGTCTATCCAGGAGCAGCTGGGTGTTATGGCCAGTGATCAGCTTTTGGTTGATATTGCCCGTGTATTGCGCCAGAAAGGCAATCTGGCCCAGGGTTTGTCCCGCTTTTATACCAACATATTTACCGCCGTGGTTCGCAACTGCAACGCCTCCACCGCAGGAAAAATTGCCGATCTGCTGCGTTCCATGATCGAACGGCATGTGTCAGAAATCGATGACCGTTCGCTGCATACGACCTGTAGCGTAGGCGTTACCCTGATTAACGAATCAGTACCCAATGCCCAGGAGGTTTTGGCCCGGGCCAGTAAGGCGTGCGCCGAGAGCCGGGAGGCCGGGGGTAACCGGGTTACCCAGTTCGTTCCCGTTGTGGAGGATTTGGCGGAGCGGGAGATGCAAGGTGAGTGGATCAAGCGTATTCGTCTGGCGCTTGAGCAGAACGGGCTGCACCTGCTGTTTCAACCAATAGTCAGTTTGCATGGTGAGCCGGGTGAAAAATATGAGGTTTTGTTACGGATGCGGGAAAGCGGACAGGAGATTTCACCTGCGGAATTCATTCCGGTTGCGCAACAGGCGGGGTTGCTTCCGGAGGTGGAGCGGTGGGTGATAAGCAACGCTATTCGTGCGTTGGCGGAACGCCAGAAGAAGGGTTTGAGCACCAAGCTGTTCGTCAAGCTTTCGGAGGATTCGATTCAGGATGAAACGCTGTTGCTCTGGGTCGGGCAGCAGCTTCGTGATGCCGGGGTGAGCGATGGCGGTCTGGTTTTCGAGATAAGCGAGCAGTCAGCTCTGTCCCGGCTTGGCGCGGTGGGCCGACTGGTTGACGGACTGCGCAAGCTGGGCTGTGGTGTCGCACTGGATCACTTTGGTGTTGCCCCCAATGCCCTTATGTTGCAAAAGCGTCTCAAGGTGGCCTATCTGAAAATAGATGGTTCGTTGATAACCAATCTGGATGAAAACCCGGAATCCCACGAAAAAGTCAGGGCTATCAACCAGGTTGCACGTGATAGCGGCGGGGCGACCATTGCACAGTTTGTCGAGAGCGCCAACAGTCTTTCCCTGTTGTGGCAAACAGGGGTGAACTACATCCAGGGCTACTTCGTGCAGGAGCCATCCTCTACCATGCAGTACGATTTTACTGGCGAGGCATCTTGAGCAGGGCGTTGCCGGGTTAGCCGCTCCAGGCAGGTTTGCCGCTGACCGCCTGAAACATGAATGTACAGCGCGCGCTCTTTGCATTACCCAACCGGTCGTACGGTATACATGCGCATACTGCCGGTCTGGCCAACCTCGCTGAGCAATGGCCTCCGGGCGTTGGCCGCGGAGGCCGCTTATTGTCAACCCGGGTCGATTTTCCGCTCAGGCGTTTTGCAGTGCGGCGATGCGCTGCTCAAGGGGGGGATGAGACATGAACAGGGCTTTTATTCCATGCCCGATATGCCCTGAGATACCGAAAGCAGCCATCTGATCAGGGAGATGGGTTTCGCCTGCATGGCGTTGCAGTGCCTGCAGCGCGGATATCATCTTCTCCCTGTTTTCCAGCCGGGCAGCGCCCGCATCGGCGCGAAATTCGCGTTGACGGCTAAACCACATCACGATAATGGTGGCCAGAATACCCAGCACCAGCTCCGCTACAATGGTGGTTATCCAGTAGGCGGGGCCGTAGCCATTCTCATTCTTGAACACAACCCGATCGACAGTATGGCCGACAACCCGGGAGATAAAAATGACAAAGGTATTGACCACGCCCTGAATAAGGGTAAGCGTGATCATGTCGCCGTTGGCGATATGACTGACCTCATGGGCAAGTACAGCCTCGACAGCTCCTTTGTCCATCGAATTCAACAAGCCGGTGCTTACCGCCACCAGGGCGTTGTTCCGGTTGGCTCCGGTGGCGAAGGCATTGGGTTCCGGTGAGTCATAAAGAGCCACCTCCGGCATGCCGATACCTGCTTTTCTGGCTTGTTTCTCAACAGTTTCCAGTAACCACTGTTCAGTGGGGTTAGCGGGCTGCTGAATAATTTGTGCGCCAACCATGCGTTTGGCGCTCCATTTGGAAATCAACAGCGAGATCAGCGAACCGGCAAAGCCGACTACGGCAGCAAATATCAGCAGACTGGTGTAGTTGAGTCCTCCCTGGGCATCGGTGATGCGGTCGATTCCCAACAGGCGCAGTACGATATTCAGAACCAGGATTACCGCAAGGTTGGTAATCAAAAAAAGAAGTATTCGTTTCAACATTTTCCTACATGCTCCTTTGGTGGCTAGTCGCTCACAGTTGCCTAATTAGGCCATAGTTGAACTCTGCTAGGCAAGAGGCATGACTATTAACCCGGTTCCCCGGCTCTTAGGGTTCTTGATCTCAGTATGGTATGTTATTAAACCGGCAGCAATAGATACCGTATTCAGTCGTCATGCGCCGATCTGTCTTCTAGTATCACATTGCCAGGGGTTTCAAGAACAGGCTGGCCCGGCGTTACCGCTTTTATCGATGGAGTCCATTGCCTGCAGGCCGCGCCTTGTTCCTGCCTGCTCCTGACACCCTGAATGCGGTGTGGCCGGGTTAATAGTCACCCAGGCGCTGTATGGGGGTGCTGCGGCATGTTTTCAGCACGGTGGTTCGAACAATGCCCGAGGGGTGACTTCGGTTGTGTAAACCCTGTTGTTCGTTGGAGCAAAGAGGATCTTAACGTTGTGGATGACCAGGCCGGATCAGCCATCCAGATGGATGTGACGGACAAACATGCAGATTTTCACGGGCTGTCCCTGCCGGGAACGTGGGGTAGAAAGGTAAAAAAGAGGTGAAAATCTGTATGAATTCTCCACAAGTGCTGAAAATGTACGCCAGCGGAGCCTGGAGTGATGTAACCTTGTTGGCCTATGGCGAACGGTAATTCGGTTACCACTGTATGGCAGAACCTTCGTATCCCGATCGGATACAAACTGGCTATCGCCATTACCTTGCTGATAACCTCGGCAATGCTGTTACTCGGAATGCTGCTTATTGACCGGCAAGGGGTGTTGTTACGGGCGGATATTGCCCGTTTCGGGCACACGGTAGCAAGCCAGGTCGCTGACTCTGCCAAAGAACTGGTTCTTGCCAAGGATGAGCTTGGCCTCAAGGTGCTGGTCACCAATCTGACCCGGAATGAAAACATCAATGGTACGGCCATTATCTCTGCCAAAGGCGAGATTCTGGCCAGATCCGGGTTGGTGCCGCCTGCAGACGACATCCCCCATACCCGCATCGATGACAGTACGGATGCCCGGGGGGTGGCTGCTATCCATGAGATCGAGTGGTATGCTTCGGAAGAGCGGAAATATCTGATTAGTTTCATCAGCCCCATTCATTTTCAGGACGTGGTGGTCGGTTACAGCCTGGCAACCTTTAGCAGACACGCCTTGGTGCAGTCGTTGCGAGAGTCGGTTCGACTGGTGGTGACCATCATGTTGGCGATGATTCTGCTTGGTGTTAGCGGAGCATTTATCCTGGGGCGGCGTATTGCCCGGCCAATCCGTCAACTGATTGAGGCAAGCCGGGAGATCGAGGCCGGAAACTATGAATACCGGATTGCCGAACGGCGCAGTGACGAGTTTGGGCAGCTGATGACCGCTTTCAACGAAATGGCACAGGGGTTACGGAAAAAAGTGCAGGTAGAGCAGGCTTTCTCCCGTTTTGTGCCGGAAAATGTGGCCAGGCAGATGTTGTCCAATATCGAACAGGTGAAACTGGGGGGAGAAACGGTAACCGCCAGCGTCCTGTTTGCCGATATCGTTGGGTATACCTCACTGTCTGAAAAGCTTTCTGCAGCAGAGATTGCGGAACTGCTGAACGAGTATTTCAGTTACATCACCGAAGCGGCAAAGGTGTGTGGCGGTACGCTGGACAAGTACGTGGGTGACTGTGCAATGATTCTTTTTGGCGTGCCGGAGAAGGATCCCAGGCACGCTTTCCACGCCATTTACTTTGCCGTATTGTTGAATAATCTGGTCGAACGGTTGAATACCCAGCGTTTATGGACAGGGAAAATCCCGATCCAGTTCAGTATCGGCATCAACTGCGGTTCGATGCTGGCGGGCACGATGGGTTCGAGGAACCGGATGCAGTATACGGTGCTTGGCGACGCGGTAAACCTGGCGTCCCGCCTGTCGGGGGTGGCGGAGGCGGGGGAGATCATCATCAGCGAAGAGATGCTTCAACAGCCAATGGTCAGTGACTACGTGGAAATTGGTGGTTATCAGTCCATCGACGTACGGGGGAAGGACAAGGCCGTGGCGACCTATCGTGTGGACAATCTTGTGACGGCGCTGCACCGGCAGATGCACGAACAGATCGACGTGCTGTTATCGCGGCGGTTGGGGGGGGAATGAAGTACATTCTTCTTCTCTGGCTGATGCTGCTTGCGGGCGGTTGTGCCCACCTGCCGGATACCGGTGCTATCAGCCTGATGCAGATCAATTTCTGGTTGGCCAATGAGGAGTATGGCAATGCGTTGGCCGTCTTGCAGCGGCAGATTCAGCGCCATCCGGAAGATGAATCCTTGCGGAAACTGTTGCAGTCGACGCAGCAGAGCGCCAACCGTTATGCGCGGGACAAGATAGCCCGGGCCAATCAGCTCGTCGAACAAAACCGGTGGGACAAGGCGCTGGAGCAGATCGACGATGCGCAGAAACATTGGCCGCAAAGCGCGGTGTTGCGTATTGCCCGGGACGTACTGGAGGCAAGACGCCAGCAACGTATCGAGCAGCTTCAACTTGAACTGTTGCTGCATGAAGGCGCCTCTTTACTGGAAACGGCCCGGCAGCATCGCGAACTGGAGTTTGTCAATCCTGGCTATCTGTTTCTGGACCGGGATCTGCGCAAGTACCAGTCCAGAAGGCGCGCAGTTGCAGAGAAGCTGTTTGAAGCGGGTATTCAAGCGCAAAAGGAAGGGGATCTGAGGCTGGCCCAACACTGTCTCGTCCTGGCGCAGCGGCTTGAGGATAGCCGGAAAGTACAGGATGCACTGCGGCGCCTGCCGGAGATAGAGCAGGTTGAGGAGAGCGAGGAGCTGGAGCCGCCGCGGCACCCTTCCCGGCCTCTCGTCCAGCGTGTTTCGCCCAAGAAGAGACAGCAGCAACGCCTGAACCGGTTGCTCACCGAGTATGCCAGGGTTCGTGATCGCAATGATCTGGCGGCTGCTCGCCGCATCATGCTGAAGATGGAAAAAACCGATCCCGCGCACCCGCGGGTGAAAGAGCTGAAAGCCGAGCAGGACTTGCTGGTTCAGCAGTTCGTTCAGCGAAGCATCGCCTGGGGAGACGACCTGTATAGCCAGGAGCGCATCAAAGAGGCGGTGGATGTGTGGCAGGCCGCTTTAAAGGTCGACCCTCTGAACAAGGAGCTGCGGAACAAGCTGGATCGGGCAAAGACGGCGCTGAAAACGCTGCAGGAACTCAAACAGAATCCACATTGAGCTGCAACCAGAGCTCGAGCAGGGCAAGATGCCACAACTTGCTGCCTTTGATGCGAGTGAAGTGCTGCTCGGGAGACGCCAGTAACTTGTTCACATAGGTTGGCTCCAGCAGCCCGCGATTCCGGCAGGCGTCCGAGTGTAGAATTTCCCGCATGAATTCGAGAAAGGAACCGCGCAGGTATTTTAACGCAGGCATGGGGAAATAACCTTTTGGCCGGTCGATGACCGGGTCGGGCAGCAGGCCGCGCGCAATCCTTTTAAGGGGGTATTTGCCGCCCCCTTTCAGCTTGAGTTCTGGCGGCATCTGCAGGGCAAGCTCTACCAGCTCAGGGTCGAGGAATGGCACTCGAGCCTCCAGCCCCCATGCCATGGTCATGTTGTCCACCCGCTTCACCGGATCATCGACGACCAGCGTAGTGACATCCATGCGCAGTACCTTGTCCATGAAGCTGTCTGCACCCGGCGCCCCCAGTAGCGTGGCAACCGTTTTTCGGGAATAATCCTCACCCCGGTATGCTGAAGCAACCGTTTGCAAATACTCTTCGTGGTCACGATCGAAGTAGTGTCTGGCAAATCGTTCCACATCACTGCCATGCTGTTCTCTGGCCATCAACGGGTACCAGAAATAGCCGCCAAACAGCTCGTCTGCGCCTTGACCGCTTTGAACCACCTTGACTTGTTTGGCAACCTGCTCGGCAAGCAGATAGAAAGCAACGGCATCTTGTCCAACCATGGGTTCCGCCATGTTGGCGACTGCGTCGGGCAGGCAGGCCAGCACCTTGTCATTGGGGATGTGGATTTTGCGGTGATGGGTGGCGAACTGCTTGGCCACCTGATCAGAGTATTCAAACTCGCTGCCCCGTTCGGAACCGATATCCTCGAAGCCGATCGAGAAGGTGTGGATATCGCTGACGCCAGCCTCCGCCAGCAAAGCAACCAGCAGCGAAGAGTCCAGCCCGCCCGACAGCAAAATGCCGACAGGAACATCCGCTACAACCAGGCGCTTTCCAACAGCTTGCTGCAGCGCTAGTTTTATCGCATCACACCAGGCCTGTTCACTCCATGGCGCTGCAGGCCGCCGGGCTTGCGGCTCCCAATAGGTACGACGCTGTTCATGTCCATCCGGCTGGATGGTCAGCGTGGTGGCGGGCGCCAGTTTGGAGACTCCTTTCAATATTGTTCGAGGCGCGGGGATAACTCCGTGAAGAGTAAGCTGGTGATGCAGCCCGGCAGGATCGATGGTTGTATCTATGCTGCCAGCCGCGAGCAAAGCCTGGGTGTTCGATGCAAAACAGAACCGGCCACCATCGCGGCTGAAATAGAGCGGCTTGATACCCAGCCGATCCCTGGCCAGAAACAGGGTTTGCTTACGCATATCCCAGATGGCGAATGCGAACATGCCGTGCAGATGTTCCACGCACGCCTCCCCCCAGGCTGCGTAGGCTTTGAGAATGGTTTCGGTATCACCCTGAGAGAAGAACTCATAGCCCATGTTTTGCAGCTGTTTTCGCAGCTCGGGAAAGTTGTAGATGGCTCCGTTGAATACAATGGACAGCCCCAACTCGTTGTCGATCATGGGCTGATTGGAGTGCTCGGAAAGGTCAATAACAGCCAGTCGTTGATGCCCCATCGCAACGGGGCCGTCACTGAAGCTGCCTGAATGATCGGGACCACGCCGGGCGAGCTTGCCCAGCATGCGATCCACCATAACCAGATCCGGCTTGTTGCCGTTGAAAGATAATATTCCGCAAATACCACACATAATAAAACGGGAGCCTGCCGGGTTTGTTGTTTGTTTTCTTCCTTTATTTTCGCAGGCGGCGGGAAATTATTCCAGTGGAGAAGCGTTGCGGGGAGATAGAGGGCATAAAACTGTGATGAATATCGCAGATTCCTGACGCCAACCCGTTCCGGAGTGCTTTTTCCTCAAGGACAACAAGTCAGTTACCGCTATTAACAAAGGCAGAATGTGGTTTCTCCCCCCCCCCTGCAACAACAATAACAGAACAGGACAGAAGGTTTGATTATGAAAAAAATGCTGCCGTTTTTGATTGTGCTGTCCGTACTGACAGCTGGTTGTGGTGTCAATCTCCCAGGGCAGGGTGATCAAGAGGATCTCGTCATCTCCGGTTTTGCCGAGCCGCTGTCAGGGGAGGAGTACTCCCGGCTAGACAGTGAACAGCAGTATCAAGTCGCCGACAAACTATTGGGCAGTATGTACAAGGGTGTTGCTGTAGCCGATTTTTTTGATATCTCTCAAGGGATGGACGAGCTGTCTCTGAAAGAGGGGCATGATTTTCTTTCCTCAGTAAGAACGGCGCTTTCCAGGCCCCTGGATAGTGCAACTCTCGACTACTACAACAAGCAAATCCAAGGTGATCCGGGAGCGGGTACCGGAGCCAGATTCACTTTCACGCCCGACGAACTGCCGAAGCAACTTCCACTGGCGCGGATATATCAGTACCCCTTGAGCAAGGATCTCTTCGATCACTGGGTTGCCTGGCACCTCACCAACACCATTCTGTTCTCTCCAGCAGAAGAGCTCGATAGCGTAAACATCAATGATGTTCAGAAGGTCTACGCCAATTTGGTGGATGACTTGCGCAACAACAAAAGCATTCGGGACATCATCAAACGCCATCAAGACACGCAGGAGAACTGGCGCAGATTCCGGTCACCAGAAGACAATACGCGGGAAATGATCGAGATCTATCTAGGCCTGTTCGATCGTGATGAAGATGTTCCCCGGGCCTCCCTGGCTTGCAAGGAGTGGTATTTGACCGGAAAGGAGCAGGGTTATGAGCGGGTTCGCTCAGGTGAACCAAATACAGATCCACAGTTGGTTCTGGATAGTTATGTAACCTCGTGCGAAGAGTTTTATGAGCTGATCGCACAACATCCGCTGCTCATTGACCGCGTTACCACCGTTCTTGTCGAGTACTTTTTCTCTGGCCGGAGTAATTCGGATCGATCAAAACTGGTGGCGTCAATCGTTGCGTCTGAACCGGTAACCTTTCAGGATATTTTCAAGGGTATTCTCTTCTCCCGTGAATATCTGTTGAACACTGAACGCCCGAAATCATTTGAAGAAAACTTCCTCGGCACTGCCCGTCGAATGGCGTGGTCGGCACCGGAAAATCTTTTTCAGCAGATGATTTCAAGCAGCTGGTCAAAGATCTATATGAAGGCGATGAACTGGCCCGCAATGTCGTTGAAGCTTGGCCGACTATTTGGCGTTCCCATGGATTCTCTCAGTTTCGCGCACTATCACAAGGGGTACAGGGAGGTATTGATAATGGCCATGAACCGGTGGAAAGAGGGTATGGGACTTGTCCCGATGGATGACCCCGGTGAGGAGGTGACCGCTGAAGAGAGAGCGTTGTATAAAAAGAATAAAGAGCGCTACTCCATCGTGGAGAAGATGCCTCTCGGTGAGTACATGGACTACCTGTTTCTGACCGGGGCAACCCGTTTTCCAACGGCTTTGGAAAAAGAGATGCTGACCGGGATTGGTATCGATGCCTACTACTTGAGGGAAATTGAAGGAGAGATAATGGTCAGGGAAGGTTTTCATGACAAGTTTGGCCGCCTGGTATTCGATTATATTTCCAGACTGCCCGAAGCTTACTATTTCAAGGCGATTAACTGAGAGATTTATAAAATGAAAAGAAGAACATTCGTCAAATCGATTGGTGCGCTCGGTGTTACGGCCAGTTTGCCCCTGGTATTTTCGAGTGAGTCGTTGATCCGGAAAGCATCTGCCGCACCCGCTTTGGGCGACGTCAGCTTCGTCGCCCCCCCGGTGATGCCGCAGATTATCAATGTTTTTCTCTATGGGGGGCCATCCGAATTGGCGGGAAATCTGACCAATATCGAGGACATCAATGGCAATTCGCAAAACCCTTATCCCGAAGGTCTGTTGAGGCCCTCAACTGAAGAGGGTGGGAAGATAACCCGTAACGGTTTATGGAGTGATGCAGGTGGGACAGCAATGGAAGCGATGCTGGCCTCGGGGGATATGTCCATTTACCGGACGGTCAACCGGCGAAAAAAGAATACACGGGCGCACCGGCCCAGTATCTTTTCCTGCTTGACCGGGAGTCTCGATATCGATAACAGTCCGGGGATGGGGACGACACTGGCAGCCATATTGTACAAAAACCAGGAACAACTGAGCCGTCCGCTGGAAGAGTACATCCTGCCTTTCGTCTCTTTTGAAGGGGAATCAACCGCCTTTCTGCGCAATCCCAATTATCCACTGCCCCTTGATCTACAGGCAGTCAGTCTGGACAGACGATTCAGAAACCCCTACTCCCGAAATGGGCACGACAGATTTGACGAGGTACTGGAAAATTTGGTATCGCAAATGAACGCCCAATCCAGATCACGCTTTTCAAAGGTGTTCCATGGGTTCGAAACTCGCCGGAAACTGGAAGCACTTGTTGACAGGTTTTCAGAGCAGCTTGACGATGACGCACTTCCATTGTTGCCCGCCGGGGATGTGGACGCGCGCAGCGACGGGCGCCTGCGATATCCAGTCAATCGCTACACCAGCCGTATAAGAGCGGCAGCCACGCTGGCGATAGCCAACCCGGAAACGCTGTTCATCTCGGTCGGTGGCGGCATTGGTGGCTGGGATGATCATGATTCCGCGATCGATCGCTACACAGCGAGAATGGAGGAGCTTATGGTTACGCTGCGCGCGGCTGTCAAACATATCAAATACGCCTCCCGTCCAGATGGAGGCAGTACCGGGAACATCATTATCAATGTATTCGGTGATTTTGGCCGTAACGTCAATCTGAACAACTCCCTTGGCTGGGATCACGGGAACAATCAAAACTTCTATACACTGGGTGGTTCGGATATCCGGCCTGCCGGGGCATTGGGGAAAATTGTCGGTAGAACGGAGCGCTATGGCGATTCAAAACAGAATCGCCAGTACACAAGGCCGGTTGAGGGCAGTTATGAGTTCGAGCCTGTCGCAATTGCCGCCACGATGTATGCTTATTTCGGCGTACAGAACCCCGAGGTGTTGACGGGGGATACGGAGTACTACCCGCAAGGCGTATCAAAAATAGATGAGACCAGGCCCGGAGAAGATCCGATGTTCTCTTGAGTCAGAGACACCAGAAATCCACCTCCTGCGCCTCGAGAAAGCTTTTTGCCCGCTTGCCTTGCAGTAAGGCCAGGGTTGAAAGCATCCCTGCCTCCAGACAGGTGTCGGCAATGACGGTAACCGCCCTTGGGGCATCCGGGACGGGCCAGCCGGTGGTTGGATCGAGGATGTGACTGTAACGCACGCCATTCTTGAGCAGAAAACGGCGTGCGTCACCACTCGTGGCCAATCCTCCTCTCGACAGATTGACCGCTCCGATCTGTTTGATGCCGGTGGCGTCCGGATCGTCGACTCCGATTCCCCAGGGTTGACCGTTCGATTGTGGACCAAGGGCATACAGATCGCCGCCATAGTTGATGAGCACCCCGGTTTTCAACTGCCCGAATATCAGCCTCGCAGTCTGATCGACGGCATACTCCTTGCCAATTCCCCCCAGATCGATCTCCATTCCCGGGCGGAGCGTTATTACCGGTCTTTCCCAGTCCACCTTGTTCCAGCCTACCCGCGACAATACGGACGTGACCGCTGCCGGATCGGGGACATTGGCGCTACCATCGAACGTCCATACTTCCCGCAGTACGCCGGAGGTGATGTCGAACTTATGCTCACTGAGGTGATAGCATTGCTGGGAAAAGTCCAGCAGATTGGCTGTCTCCTCATCCACAGACACCGGCTTTCCATTGCTGTGATTGATTTGGTAAATGCAGTTGTCCGGGCGATAACGGCTAAACTTCTGTTCAATGCGCCTGGCTTCGGCATGGCTTTGATACAGCAGATCTTCCGCCAATGAGCGGCACTCGGTTGCGATCAGAATTTCGCATGGGCTGCCCATGGCCCGGAAACTGCCGCGCCAATAACCGGACTCTCTCGTCAAGGTGTAAGGGAGGGAGGGAGGCATATCGGCTATCTTTCCAGTGAGCAGAGGGTGTCCTATGACGACTGTCGAACGGCCAGGGCCGCTTTCCTAGTACTCTTTCAAGGTAATAAATCAGGATTCAGTTGGACAGACCAACTGAATCCTGATTTATTACCTTGAAAGAGTACTAGTCGAACGCTTTCTTGTAGCTTACCTGAAATATCAACGCCTCGTTGGTTTCATATTCCGCCTCGGTGAAAGACTGGTAGAGATACTCCAGGCGGAAACGCAGGGTTCCCTCCCACACCGGCAGGCCATACCTGGCTCCCACGGTTACACTGCTCATCTCGTCCAGGCGGTAGTCCGCACTCACGTATTCAGGCAGGGGTTGACCATGTTTCAGACTATGCCGGAAAAATCCGGCTGCCGTTTGATGATAGAGGCGCAGGTGGGGTTCCAGATAACCACTGGCGATATTTTTTCGGTGGCGGTAATCCAGCGTATGGGAGATGATGTCCCAGTCGTCCCAGTAATAACGGTAGGAGAGGTGGATGGTGTCGCTGTTTTCGAGCCGGTGCGCCAATGCCCCGAAAATGGTTTGCCGCAGCCGTTGGCTGGGCCGGCTTTCATAGTAGCGGAAAGGTGTTTTCTCCCTTCCGTCGCTATCCGTTATGCTGATCAGTTTGTAGGGATCGTTAAGATACCCCTCCAGAGAGCCAACTGTATAGTGGAGTTGCGCGATGGTGCGCCGGTTTATCGTTCGCGTTATTCCCAATATCCCTTCAAAGGCGCGTTTGTTGCCGGCCTCGTAGAACTTCGCTTCCTTGATACTGCTGAGTGGCTTGGGTGTTTTCCCCGATCTTTGAAAAACCGTGTCATAGGAGGTGGCAACGCCCGCCGTGAAAGAGAGGTTGCGATCGGCTGTTTCCTTGTCGAAAGACAGGCTTCCGCCGTAGGCCTCATAGTCACGCTCAACGGAAACACTGGCGCCGTAGTTGACCCTGAAGGTTCTGTTATGCTGGTGTGTCCAGCCCATATTCACACCCAGGCGGGTGTCGTCGAACAGGGCTAGGGCGTTAGTGTCCGACTGTTCCCTGGTAACGCCATCCCCGGAAGATGGCGAGGTGCTGGATACGGTGTTGAGTGATTTGATGGCTCCGGTGGGTGTGGCGCCGGTTATCGTATCGTAAACCGCCTCCAGCGAGAGCGTATTGTCGTCACCCAGGGCAGCCGTTGCATTGGTGATGATTTTGTGAACAGTGACTCTGTCAGTTTCGCTGTAATACAGATAGGAGGTATCTGAACTCCAGGAGCTGTCGGCGGCCGAGGCGTATTGTATCCCCTGCGAAAGAAGGGTGCAGGTTGCAATGGCCAGTTTGTTGCGAATGGATTTCATATGTAAGATCTGGTTGGTTCGGTTACCGGTTTAGTTGCACCCGCATCCGCCACCGCCAATATCCTTGCCGCCAGTCGAGGCTTCCTTGCTGAAGTAGATATGTTCATCCGCGAGAGTTTCAGCGGTTACGGCGTTCAGCTGCATGGCCGGTTCCGACAGTGTTCTCTTTTGCCAGGGCTTTACCTGCTCCACCTTGAAAACGGCGCACGCCTGAAGCGTGATTACGAGCAGTACCGTCAAGGTCAACCGGGTCCGGTTCATTGGTTATCCAGAAGTTTTTCGATGACTGTTTCCAGTCTCTTTTTCTGCTTTTTGCTGAAACCCTCGGCGGTTTCCACGATGTAGCCCTCCTTGTCGATGAGGTAGGAGGTGGGCATCACCCTCAGTCCAAAGGCTTCGGCTACCTTCCCCTTGCGATCGAACGCGACAGTGAATGCCGCAGGATATTTACGGAGAAATGCCGTTGCGTCGTTTGGAGATTCGTCGAGAGTAATGGCGATGACCTCAAAGCCTCGTTCTTTGTATCGGGCCTGAATCATGTTCATCCAGGGGAACGATTTGCGACAGGGCAGGCACCACGAGGCCCAGAAATCGACATAGACGACTTTTCCGCGGTAGTTGGCCAGATCGATGACCCCTGTTGTACCGGGTAACCGGAAACGGGGAGCCTTTTCGTTTGCCAGAACCGCTGAAGTGTAGCAGGACAGAAACAACAGGCTGACCATGGCAATGGCGCTAACTGCTCGTTTAATCATGTTTGCCTCTCGATTGCGCTGGTGAAAAGCTGTCCATCATGCATACAGGGTTGGTGTCGATCAAGTCAGAGCCGGGTAGCGGCGTTTGCCAGGAGTACAGGTTGTTTTGGTGCCGGTTCGGGTTCTGCTGTTCTATATCGGAACATCTTTCCGTTTTTTTACCCTGCGTGATTAATACATCGCCGACGCCAGGTAAAACCGGGTTTTCCGCCACCATTGAACCGGCGGACTACACGCCGGTGGGTCGGACGGTGACTTCCTTGTGATACCGGCGCGAATGACGTGCATCTTTGCCCAATTATTAACCCGGCCACATAATATATCGTGTTCAGCCGTGCTGTGCGCGTTTGCGGCAAGGCGTCGAAACGCTGCTGTAGCACGCCTGCAGCAAGTTTCGACAACGCAGTTCGCGGGCGCGCACAGCACGGCTGAACACGATATATTATGTGGCCGGGTTAATAACGGTTAGAATAACCGGTTTTTGCAATGGAACAACGAGCTGTGATTCAAAATCTACGTAACATCGCCATTATTGCCCACGTCGATCATGGCAAGACGACACTGGTGGACAAGCTGCTGCATCAGTCCGGCACCTTCGACAAGCGGGTCAGTGTCGAAGAGCGGGTCATGGACTCCGATGATCTGGAGCGTGAGCGCGGTATTACCATACTGGCCAAAAATACGGCCATCAAATGGCGTGACTACCGGATCAACATCGTCGATACGCCTGGCCATGCGGACTTCGGCGGCGAAGTGGAGCGCGTTCTTTCCATGGTGGACTCGGTTCTGCTGCTGGTGGATGCGGTGGAAGGCCCCATGCCACAAACCCGTTTTGTTACGCAAAAGGCGCTGCAACGCGGCCTCAAACCGATCGTGGTGATTAACAAGATCGACCGGCCGGGCAGCCGTCCTGACTGGGTGCTGGATCAAACCTTTGACCTGTTCGATCAGCTGGGGGCAACGGATGAGCAGCTCGATTTTCCAGTGGTCTATGCGTCGGCGCTGAACGGTTATGCGAGCCTGGACGCCGACTGCCGCGGTGGGGAGATGACACCGCTTTTCGATGTGATTGTCGAACGGGTCGCCCCACCGGCGGTGGATCGGAATGGCCCGTTCCAGATGCAGGTCAGCCAGCTGGACTACAGCAGCTACGTCGGTGTGATAGGCATAGGCCGCATCAACCGGGGCAGCATCGAAACGAATACGCCGGTGGTGATTGTCGATGCCGAAGGTCGCCGGCGTAGCGGCCGCATGTTGCAGATCATGGGGTTTCATGGCCTGGAACGGGTCGAAATGAGCAGCGCCCAGGCCGGAGACATCATCGCTTTCACCGGGATTGATCAGCTGAATATCTCTGATACCCTGTGCGCCCCCACCGCCGTGGAAGCGCTGCCGCCACTCAGTGTCGACGAACCGACGGTAAGCATGACTTTCCAGGTCAACAACTCCCCCTTCTCCGGGAAGGAAGGCAAGTTCGTAACCTCCCGCCAGATCCACGATCGCCTTCAACGCGAACTGGTGCACAATGTGGCGCTGCGGGTGGAGGAGACCGATGATCCGGACAAGTTCCGGGTTTCCGGGCGCGGGGAGCTGCATCTCTCCATTTTGATTGAAAACATGCGCCGTGAAGGCTTCGAGCTGGGTGTGTCGCGCCCCGAGGTGATTATTCGCGAGGTGGATGGCGAGAAACAGGAACCCTACGAACAGTTAACCGTGGATGTGGAAGATACCCATCAAGGCTCGGTAATGGAAAAACTTGGACAGCGTGGGGCTGAACTCAAAAACATGCAGCCGGACGGCAGGGGACGTGTCCGGCTGGACTACATCATTCCGGCACGGGGGCTGATCGGTTTCCGTACAGAGTTTCTGACCGCTACCCAGGGCACCGGCCTGTTGTATAACGTGTTTGAACACTACGGCCCACTGAAGCAGGGTGATTTCGGGCAGCGAATCAACGGGGTGTTGATCGCCAACGGCACGGGCAAGGCGCTGGCGTATGCGCTGTTCAATCTGCAGGAGCGCGGGCGGCTCTTTGTCGGTCACGGCGCCGAGGTCTATGAAGGGATGATCATTGGCATCCATGCGCGAGCCAATGATCTGGTGGTCAATCCACTCAAAGGCAAACAGCTAACCAACATCCGCGCCGCCGGATCGGATGAAAACATTCAGCTGACGCCACCGATACAGATGTCACTGGAGCAGGCGCTGGAGTTCATTGACGATGATGAGTTGGTGGAGGTAACACCGCACCATATCCGGCTGCGAAAAAAACTGCTGCTGGAGCATGAGCGCAAAAAAGCCGCGCGTACGGCAGGATGAATCGGATGATTGGCCTGTTACAACGTGTCACCGAAGCAAGTGTTACCGTGGCTGGAGAAAAGATTGGCGCCATCGGTACGGGGTTGCTGGTGCTGATCGGGGTGGAGAAAGGGGATGGCGAGACCCAAGCCGAACGATTGCTGGAACGTGTGCTGGGTTACCGGGTTTTTGCCGATCAAGGCGGCAGAATGAACCGCAGTCTCACCGATGTCGCCGGAGGACTGCTGTTGGTGCCGCAATTCACGCTTGCCGCTGACACAGGCAAAGGAATGCGCCCCGGCTTTTCCCCTGCGGCCGCGGCCGGAGAGAGTGAGCGCCTTTTCTCCTGGATACTTCAGCGGGCGCAACAACGGCATCCCGTCGTCGCCAGCGGACGTTTTGGCGCCGATATGAAGGTACGCTTGACCAATGATGGCCCGGTGACGTTTCTGTTGCGGGTTCCCCCCGGCACGTAACGGCCGGGTCAACAATATGCTGGCTTTTGGAACGGTTAAATGATAGCGTTGGATGATCCCTGTTGTTGCTAGTACTCTTTCAAGGTAATAAATCAGGATTCAGCGTCCCTGTGGTGTTTCGCGGCAAGGCACAGTGCGCAGGCAATGATTGTTCCCTTGTCAAGCACTGCAACGCCGCAGCGGAACACCACAGGGACGCTGAATCCTGATTTATTACCTTAGAAAGAACGTAACTATTCAGCATGGTATGAAACAAGCCGGTAACTGTTCAGATTGCCCCTGAAATTCGTCAGTTCAAGGCGAAAAATGGGAGTTTACGCGTGTAAATGACCATTTTTCAACGCAGAAATGGCGGATTTCAGGGGTGAGCTGAATAGTT
>WFVH01000054.1 GCA_015491735.1 Gammaproteobacteria bacterium | reverse complement strand
TAACTATTCAGCTCACCCCTGAAATCCGCCATTTCTGCGTTGAAAAATGGTCATTTACACGCGTAAACTCCCATTTTTCGCCTTGAACTGACGAATTTCAGGGGCAATCTGAACAGTTACCGGCTTGTTTCATACTATGCTGAATAGTTACACCCGCAGGACTCTGTCGAAAGATGGATCGGTGCTGTATTCTTGATTATCACATGGATAGCGTGCCAAGGGGAAATGACACGCCATCGTGGGGGAAAACGGAAGTACTGCACTCAGGGTTTCACCTGCGGGCGGCAACAAGGCGAGGTCTGCCGGGTTCAATATTGTCCGGCCAGCCCGTTTCTTTCCGCTGGCGGTATACTCGCCAGGGCTTGCCGGTGGATGCCCTGAGACAGTCCGGCATGTACGCATTGTCGCCGGGCAGGTGCTATTCAGACAGGTTTTTCGGGAGACCTTCGGCAGTGGAGTTGTTGTTGGCATTGGCTGTGGCGCTGGTGGCGGGGTTGCTGATCGGCATGGAGCGTGGCTGGCATGAGCGCTCGGGGGCGGAGGGGAGCCGGATAGCGGGAATCCGCACCTTTGGCCTGGTTGGTCTGCTGGGCGGGCTGTGGGCGCTGGTGGCGGAGCAGCTGGGCGAGGTTTTGCTGGGGGTGGCTTTCGGTGCTTTCGCCATCCTTGTCATTATCGCTTATGCGCAGGCGGTCTCCTTTCGCAAGGATGTCGGCATCACAACCGTTGTCGCCATGCTGGTTACCTTTGCCCTGGGGGCGCTGGCTGTGCGTGGTTATATGGGGGCCTCCGCGGCGGTGGCTGTGGTGACGGCCAGTTTGCTCAGCCTCAAACCGGTTCTGCACCGCTGGTTGCGGCATCTGGAGCCGTCGGAGCTCTATGGTACGCTCAAGTTGCTGCTGATCTCGGTGGTGCTGTTGCCGGTGTTGCCGAACGAGGGGTACGGTCCCTGGCAAGCGCTCAACCCCTATGCCATCTGGTGGCTGGTGGTCCTGATCGCCGGACTCTCCTTCGCTGCCTATTTTGCGATGAAGATCGGAGGCACCAGCAAGGGGGTTTTGCTGACATCCCTGTTGGGTGGCATGGTCTCTTCCACGGCGGTTACCCTGAGTTTCTCCCGGATGGGGAAGGGCGGGATACTCTATCGGCTGCTCGCGGCGGGTGTCATTGCCGCGTCTGCGACCATGTTTCCACGCATTTTGCTTGAGGTTCTGGTGGTCAACCGCGCACTGCTGCCCGATCTGCTGTTGCCACTCGGGTTGATGACGGTGGTCGCCTACGGGGGCGCCTGCTGGTTGTGGTTCACCCGGAAGCGTGACAATAACGTGGTCGAACCGCCGCTGCGCAATCCGTTTGAACTGATGCCGGCACTGCAGTTTGCCCTGCTGCTGGCGGCGGTCATGCTGCTGTCAAGAGCCTTTTATGCCTGGCTGGGGGAGGGTGGCATCTATCTGCTGACGGTGCTGTCGAGCATCGGGGATGTGGACGCCATTGTCCTTTCACTGGCCCGCATGGCGCAGGGAGAGTTGAGTCATGAACTGGCGGTGCGGGCCATCGTTCTGGCGGCCATGGTCAATACGGTGGTGAAAGGATTGCTGGTATTCGTGATAGCGGGGACAAAAATGGCCTGGCGGGTGGCTGTGGTGCTTCTGCTTGCGCTGCTGGCTGGCGGGATTCCGCTGCTTCCCGGATTACTCGTCTAATGCATAGACCAGTCGGCCGGCCAGCAGGGTATGGGTGACCCTGCCCTTCAGCTCCCAGCCGGTAACCGGGCTGTTCTGGCCGTGGCTTGTCAGTGTCGCCGGCCCGGGTCGCCAGTAACGCTGGGGATCGAAGATACAGATGTTGGCCGTGGCGCCGGGCGACAGCGTTCCCGCCGGGATCCCGAGGATTTTCGCCGGCTGCCAGCTGAGGGCCGCGATTACTTCAGGCAGCGTCAAGACGCCTTGCTCTGTCAAGCGCAGGCTCAGGGCAAGCAGGGTCTCCAGGCCGGTGGCGCCGGGTTCGGTTTCGGCGAACGGAGCCAGTTTGGCGTCGGCATCGTGGGGTTGATGATCGGAACAGATAGCGCCGATAACACCGCGCGCCAGACCCCGGCGCAGGCCCTCCTGGTCGCGCTGGCTGCGCAGGGGGGGGCGCAGGTGGCACTGGCTGTTGAAATCGCAGATGTCAATCTCGTTGAGATGGAGGTGATGGGCGGTAATGCTGGCGCTGACCGGCAGCCCGTCAAACCGGGCGCGGCCGATCATCTGTACTGCCCGGGCGGTGGAGAGGGGGCCGAGGTGCGTGCGGGCGCCGGTCTGCTCGATCAGGGTAAGCAGGCGTGTTACCTCCAGGGTTTCGGCGAACTCCGGGATTCCGGGCAGGCCGAGCCGGGTGCTGACGGCGCCTTCGTGGACGCAGCCATCCGCGGATAACCAGGCGTCCTGTGGCCGCAACATCAGCGTCAGGTCGTGGCTGGCGGCATACTCCATGGCGCGGCGCAGCACCCGGGTGTTGACTACGGGTTGGTCGGCGTTGCTGAACGCGATACAGCCAGCCTGGCTGAGAACGGCCATTTCGCTGATCTGTTTTCCCGACAGTCCCGGTGTGAGAGCGCCGATTGGCAGCACCTGGGCGCTGCCGGCGCTTCGGGCCAGCTCCTGAATCAGATTGGCGACGGCTGGCGTGTCGGTGACGGGATCCGTGTCCGGCGGGCAGCACAGCGTGGTGATGCCGCCAGCGGCTGCGGCACTGGTTTCGCTGGCGATGGTTCCCTTGTGCTCCTGGCCGGGTTCACGCAGCCTGGCCTGCAGGTCCACCAGTCCCGGGCAGACGATCAGTCCGCTGGCATCGATCTTCCGGTTCGCACTGAAGTCCGGCGCAGGTTCGCCCACCGAGACGATACGTTCGTTTTCGATACAGAGGTGGGCGATTTTGTCGACGCCATTGGCCGGGTCGACGATCCGGCCACCGTGAATGCACAGTTTCACTCCCTTTCTCCTTCACCGCCGAAGCGGTTGCCCATGATGATGGACATCACTGCCATGCGAACGGCAATGCCATTGCTGACCTGTTCGAGAATGACCGACCGCGGGCCGTCGGCCACCTCCGAGTCGATCTCCACCCCGCGGTTGATGGGGCCGGGATGCATGACGATGGCATCGGGCCGGGCAAAGGCCAGCTTCTCGGCAGTCAGCCCGTACAGCTCGAAATACTCATGCTCACTGGGGATGAGGGCGCCAGCCATCCGCTCCCGCTGCAGGCGCAGCATGATGACAACATCCACACCGGTCAGGCCGGCCCTGAGATCGTGATGCACATGCACTCCAAGGTTTTTTACCTCCCTCGGCAGCAGTGTTTCCGGCCCGATGACACGCACCTCATGCACCCCGAGCGTAGTGAGGGCATGGATTTGCGAGCGGGCGACCCGCGAGTGGAGGATGTCGCCAACGATGGCTACCCGCAGATCGGCGAACTCCCCCTTGTGGCGGCGGATGGTGAACATGTCGAGCATTGCCTGGGTAGGGTGCGCGTGGCTGCCGTCACCGGCATTGATTACCCTGATGTGGGGAGCTACATGCCGGGCGATAAAGTGGGCGGCGCCGCTGCGGGCGTGGCGTACCACGAACATGTCGCAGTGCATCGCCTCCAGGTTGCGCAGCATGTCCAGCAGGCTCTCTCCCTTGGTGGTGGCGGAGGTGTTGATGTTGATGTTGAGAACGTCGGCCGACAGCCGTTTTGCCGCCAGTTCGAAGGTGGTGCGGGTGCGGGTGCTGGGTTCGAAAAACAGATTGGCGATGGTGCTGCCGCGCAGCAGCGGGATCTTCTTTATGCTGCGGTGGCCGACCGTGGTGAAGTTCTCCGCGTGGTCGAGAATGTCCACCAGCAGTTGGCGTTTGAGTCCCTCGGTGGTGAGGAAGTGGCGCAGTTTTCCGTTTTCGTCAAGCTGAATGTTTTGCTGCTTCATTTCTGTTTCTCGGGTGGTTCGGATTCGAGCAGCGTGAGACGCAGCGGTTCGGGACCCTCCAGCTTGATCTGCTGGCGGGCCTCGAGCTGAAGGCGGGTACCGCTCACGGTCGGTTCGATCGGTAGCTCCCGGCCGGGCCGATCCACCAGGACGGCGAGGGTTACCGAGGCGGGCCGCCCGTAGTCGAAAATTTCGTTGAGGGCGGCGCGTACGGTGCGGCCGGTCTGCAGTACATCGTCCACCAGGATGATGTGACGGTCTTCCACTGTTACCGGCAGGCGGGAGGGTTTTACCTGGGGGTGGACACCGATACGGGTAAAGTCGTCACGGTAGAATGATATGTTCAGCACTCCCAGCGGCTCGCCCAGCCCCAGCCTTCGGTGCAGCTGTTTTGCTATCCAGACGCCGCCGGTGTGAATGCCGATCATCAATGGCTGGCTGATGCGGCGGGCCTGGAGGTGCTGATCGAGTCTGTTCGACAGCGTTACCAGGAGTTCGCTTACGTTTGGGGTACTCATTGCAATGACGTTCTGTCCCTTCGTGACAAATATGAAGCTGCGCGCCAGGCTGGTTTATGTATTTTGCCTGAATTTGTTCAGGTTCAGTAGTGTAACGGGATTGGAAAGGGGCTGTTGTGGCAGCAGGTATGAACGGCTTGGGAGCGGCGGCGCGTTCATCACTCTCCGGCACGCGTAAACCGTATGATATGACGGCGCTCCCGCTTGGCCGGACGCCCCTGGCCCCGGGGGCGAACGCTTGCCGCCGTCCGGCGCCGGGCAGCGTCCTGTTCTCTTTGCCGGATGCTCTCTTCCGTTTCATGATAGAGCTGCTCCGCCTCTTTGGCGGGTCCCCGGCGGCCCGACAGTTGCTGCACACGCACGGTTCTGTTGTCATACCCCTGCTGAATGTGAAGCAGATGACCAACCTGTACGGGATGGGCGGGTTTTACCCGCTCTCCGTTGCAGCGCACCTTTCCGCCCCGTACGGCTTTGCTGGCCAAAGCCCGTGTCTTGAAGAAGCGGGCAGCCCACAGCCATTTGTCGATGCGGATTTTCGGAGGCGATCCCATGCCGGTGCCGGGCCGTTATCTCTTGCCGGTGGCGCGGTTGCCGATATCGGTGCGGTAGTAGCGATTGTTCCAGTGAATTTTTTCAGCGGCTTTATAGGCGCGCTGCTGTGCTTCGGCAATGGTCTGTCCCAGTGCGGTAACGCACAGCACGCGTCCCCCGTTGGTAACGATGTTGCCGTTTTTCTCCCTGGTGCCGGCATGGAACACCTTCAGGTCGGGAAGATCATCGGGCAGGCCGCTGATGATGTCACCTTTGTGGTAGCTGCCGGGATAGCCACCGGCAGCCATGACCACGCCGAGCGCCGGGCGCGGATCCCATGCTGCCGTGGCGTCTTGCAACCGGCCATCCAGAGCGCGGTTGCACAGTTCAACCAGATCGGACTGGAGCCGCATCATGATCGGCTGGGTTTCGGGGTCGCCAAACCGGCAGTTGTACTCCAGCACTTTTGGTTCGCCATCGGCTGCAATCATCAATCCGGCATAGAGAAAGCCGGTGTAGGGGGTGCCTTCCGCCGCCAGCCCCTGGACGGTGGGATGGATGATCTGCTCCATGATGCGTTCATGGAGTTGCGGGGTGATGAGCGGTGCAGGTGAGTAGGCGCCCATGCCGCCGGTGTTGGGACCCTTGTCGCCATCGTCGCGGGGCTTGTGATCCTGTGATGTGGCGAGCGGCAGTACATGTTCTCCATCCACCATGACGATAAAACTCGCCTCTTCACCGTTGAGAAACTCCTCGATGACCACGCAGTGGCCGGCGTCACCGAAGGCGTTGCCGGCCAGCATCTCCTCAGCGGCGGACAGGGCGGCCTGTTCCGTTTGGGCAACGATGACCCCCTTCCCCGCCGCCAGGCCGTCGGCCTTGACCACGATGGGGGCGCCCTTGTTGCGGATGTAGGCCTGCGCCTGTTTCAGATCGGTAAAACTGGCGTATTCCGCCGTGGGAATATTGTGGCGGGCGAGAAACTCCTTGGTAAAACGTTTTGAACCCTCCAGCCGGGCGGCTGCCTGTGTTGGGCCGAAGCAGCGGAGTCCCGCCGCGGTGAAGGCATCCACCAGGCCAGTCACCAGCGGAATCTCTGGACCGATGATGGTAAGCGCAATGCCGTTTTCGGTTGCGAAGCGGACAAGCGCGGTGGAGTTGGTAATGCCGATATCGACATTCTCTACTTTGGGTTCGCGCGCGGTTCCGGCATTGCCGGGGGCAACGAAAACGCGGGTGACGCCTGCCGACCGGGCCGCTTTCCAGGCCAGGGCGTGTTCACGCCCGCCGGAGCCGATTATCAATATGTTCATCGATCGCTGTCTCCTTCAATGCCGGAAGTGGCGCATGCCGGTGAATACCATGGCGATACCGTGTTCGTCGGCGGCCTGGATGACCTCTTCATCGCGGACGGAACCTCCGGGTTGAATGACGGCGGTGATTCCGGTTTCAGCAGCGGCGTCGATGCCATCGCGAAACGGGAAAAAAGCGTCCGAGGCCATGACAGAGCCAGCAATCTCCAGGCCCTCATCTGCTGCCTTGATGCCGGCAATCCTTGCGCTGTATACACGGCTCATCTGCCCTGCGCCGATGCCGATTGTCCGGTTGCCACGGGCATAGACGATGGCGTTGGATTTTACATATTTTGCTACTTTCCAGGCAAACAGCAGATCGGTCAGTTGACTCTGGCTGGGCCGGACGCGGCTGACGACCTTCAGCCCGTTGGCATCCACCATGCCCAAATCCCGATCCTGAACGAGCAGGCCGCCATTGACCCGTTTGTAGTCCAGCGCCCTCTTTGGCTGCGGCTGCCACTCGCCGCAGGCCAGCAGACGGATGTTTTTCTTTTCAGCGGCGATGGCGAGTGCCGCATCACTTATTCGCGGGGCGATGATCACCTCAACGAATTGGCGGGAGACGATGGCGCGGGCGGTGGCCGCGTCCAGCTCCCGGTTCACGGCGATGATTCCCCCAAAGGCCGAGGTGGGGTCGGTTGCATGGGCGCGTTCATAGGCGGTTTCGATGTCGTCAGCAAGCGCCACGCCGCAAGGGTTGGCGTGCTTGACGATGACGCAGGCGGGCGTTTCAAACTGTTTGGCACACTCCAGGGCGGCATCGGTATCGGCAATATTGTTATAAGACAGCGCCTTGCCGTGCAGCTGTATGGCTGTGGCAATGCCGGCTTCGGGAGGCTGATGTTCGGTATAGAAAGCGGCCTGTTGATGGGGATTTTCCCCGTAACGCAGATCCTGGAATTTCTGCAGTTGGAGATTGAATGTATGCGGGAACCGTATTCTGCTGCCATCAGGCTGGATAGCCCCCAGGTAGTTGGCGATGGCGCCATCGTAGGCGGTCGTGTGTTCAAACGCCTTGACCGCCAGAGAGAAGCGGGTGGCGTCGGTCACCGCCAGGTTTTCGCGCTTCATCTCGTCGATGACAGCGCCGTAGTCACTGCTGTCCACCACGACGGTAACGGCGGCGTGGTTCTTGGCGGCGGAGCGCAGCAGGGCAGGTCCGCCGATGTCGATGTTTTCGATCGCTGTTGCCAGATCGCAATCGGGGCGGGCGACTGTCTGCTGGAAGGGGTAGAGGTTGACGACGACCAGATCGATGGGGGGGATGCCGTGCTCATCCATGATCTGCTCGTCGGCGCCGCGCCGTCCCAGCACGCCGCCGTGGATTTTTGGGTGCAGGGTCTTGACCCGGCCGGCCATTATCTCGGGAAAGCCGGTGTAGTCAGAGACCTCGGTTACGGCGATGCCGTTTTCCGCCAGCAGGCTGGCTGTGCCGCCAGTGGAGAGGATCTCCACGCCCAGCGCCGCCAGCTGGCGGGCGAAAGAGACGATGCCGGTTTTGTCCGATACGCTGATCAGGGCACGTTCGATTGGGTGCATGGTTGCTTTCCGTTTAACCCGGTTTTTTCCCCAGGCGTTGTGGTTTCGGGCTAAAGCAGATCGTACTCCCGGAGGCGTTTGCGCAGGGTTGCCCTGTTGATGCCCAGGTGCTCCGCTGCCTTGGTCTGGTTGCCACCCGTATGGTTTAACACGATTTCGAGCAGCGGTTTTTCCACCTGCTGCATTACCAAGGTGTACAGGCCGCCCCCCGGTTGGCCATCCAGATCGGTGAAATAGCGGTTTATGGTAAATTCCATATAGTCGCTCAGGTTTTTTGGGGGGAGTTCTTCTTGCTTGAATACGGCGTTCATGCTGCTAACTCCTCTCTTGTTATCAACTGGTCAAAAAAATCGCGTGTCGCAGCCAGTTGTTCCGCGCGGGTTTCCATCCGGTTGACCGCCTGCCGGAAGGCTGCGCCATGAGGTTGCGCCTTGCTGTACCAGCAGATGTGCTTGCGTGCCATGCGCACACCGGTGTATTCACCATAAAAATGGTAAAGGGCCTGCAGATGCGCGAGCAGGGTATCACGGATTTCGTGCAATGCCGGTGGAGGCAGGTGCTCTCCGGTTGCCAGATAGTGGTTGACTTCCCGGAAGATCCAGGGGTTTCCCAGCGCAGCGCGGCCAATCATGACCGCATCCGCGCCGCAGTAATCCAGGACAAAGCGCGCTTTCTCCGGTGTGGTGATGTCGCCGTTGGCGGTGACCGGGATGGCGATGCTCTCCTTGATGGCCTTTATGGTGTCATACTCGGCCTCTCCCTTGTAGGCGCAGGCCCGGGTCCGGCCATGTACTGTCACCGCCTGGATTCCGGCTGCTTCGGCGATCCGGGCGATACGCACGCCATTGCGGTTGTCTCTGTCCCAGCCGGTGCGGATCTTGACGGTTACCGGGGTTGCCGGGACGGCCGCTACCACGGCTTCAAGGATGCGCCCCACCAGCGCTTCATCACGCAACAGCGCGGATCCGGCCTTGACATGACAGACCTTTTTGGCCGGGCAGCCCATATTGATATCTATGATCTGCGCACCATTGTCTACGTTGTAGCGGGCCGCTTCGGCCAGCAGTGCGGGATCGGAGCCGGCAATCTGCACCACCCTTGGCTCTTTCTCCCCCTCGTGGTTGGTCCGGTTCAGGGTTTTCCTGCTCCCCCACAGAAGCGAGTTGGCAGTGACCATCTCCGATACCGCCATTCCCGCTCCCATCTGTTTGCACAACTGGCGGAACGGGCGGTCGGTAACCCCGGCCATTGGGGCCAGAATGGTTTTGTTGGCGATGGCGTAGGGACCTATTTGCATTCAGTCAATCCGAGGAAAAACAGATGCCCGAAGCTGCTACTCGGGATGCCGGCTGTGTCGAACACGGGAAGCGCTCTCTGACGGATCACGTCAGTAACCGACATGATACCGCTTCATGGCGCAGGCATAAAGTGGCAATAGCGCAAAGTGTGTCACATACCGGAGCAATCGATGGCAACGTGACCCTCAAGCTGGCCCGGGTGTCCCGGATCACTCCTCGGTATCTGAAATTTCCTGCTTGAGTTCCGGGTAGATGCGGACCGTTTTGACGGTATTGGATGAGGTTTGGATGATCTCAATGGGGTGACCAGCAATCCGCAGGCTTGTGCCTGGCTCCGGAATGTTCTCAAGGTATTCGACAATCATTCCGCTCAGGGTTTTGGGTCCCTCGGTGGGCAGGTTCCATTTCAACAACCGGTTGAGGTCGCGGACAGAGGCGCCGCCGTCCACCAGATACGAACCATCTTTCTGGGGATGGACATCCTTGACGATATAGGAGGGATCGGTGGTGAACTCCCCCACGATCTCTTCGAGAATATCCTCCAGCGTGACCAACCCCTGAATGTCACCGTATTCATCCACGACCAGCCCAATCCGGCGCCGCTCCCGCTGAAAGTTGAGTAGCTGGGTATTCAGTGGAGTGCCTTCCGGGATGAAGTAGGGTTCCCGGATCGCCTCCATGAAGTGCTCCCGGGTCAGTTCATGCTCCAGAAACAGGCGTAGAATGTTGCGCGCATGGACGATTCCAACGATTTCGTCGATTACGCCACGGTAGACGGGAAGGCGGGTGTGCTGACTGTCGAACAGGTGTTTTTTTATCTCGCTCCACTCCTGTTCCAGATCGATACCCGTTACCTCGTTACGCGGTACCATGATATCTTCCACACTGATTTTTTCCATATCCAGAATACTTACCAGCATCTGCTGATGCCGCCGCGGGATCAGGGCGCCGGCCTCATTGACCACGGTGCGCAGCTCTTCGGCGCTGAGTGCGTGCATGGATCGGCTTTCCACCGGGATTCGCAGCAGTGTCATCAGTCCTTTGGTAATCAGGCTGATGATCCACACAATGGGGTATAGCACTCTTAGCAGCGGCCCCAGAACAAAGGTGGCGGGAAAAGCGAAGCGCTCGGGGTGGAGCGCAGCCAGGGTTTTGGGCGTTACCTCGGCAAAAATCAGTATGACCAGCGTCAGCAGTCCGGTAGCAACGGCGATTCCCGCTTCACCCATCAGCCGCAGTGCGATGATGGTGGCTATCGAAGAGGCCAGGATGTTGACAAAATTGTTGCCCAGCAGGATCAGGCCAATCAGCCGGTCCATGCGCTCCAGCAGCCGGCTGGCGCGGATCGCCCCGGCATGCTTAATCTTGACCAGATGGCGCAGCCGATAGCGGTTAAGGCTGATCAGGGCCGTTTCCGAGCCGGAAAAAAAGCCGGACAGAACGATAAGAAATGCGAGAACAATGAATAACAGACTAAGCGGGATTTCGTCCAAGGGCGGTAGGCTCCGGGGGTTAAACGCGTTCCAGAATGAATTCCAGGATCAACCTGCTGCCAAAGTATCCAACCAGCAGGATTACCAGCCCGATGAGTGTCCAGTGGATTGCGGTGCGCCCCCGCCAGCCGAAACGCCAGCGCCCCCATAACAGGATGGCGAACACCAGCCATGCCGTGATGGAGAGCACTGTTTTGTGGACAAGGTGCTGGGTAAAGATATCGTCCAGAAACAGAATGCCATTGAACAGCGCCAGGCTGAGGAAGGTGAAACCCAGGCCGATCATCTGGAACAGCAGCCGCTCCATCGTCTCCAGTGGTGGCAGTGCGCGAATGAAACCACCGGGTCTGCGGTTACGCAGGTGGTTGTCCTGTATGGCCAGCAAGATCGCCTGAAGCGAGGCGATCACCAGCAGGCTGAATGCCAGGATGGAGAGCAGGATATGCGCCTCCAGCCCCGATGAGGCGTTGGACAGGAGCACCGGGTTGGTTGGCATGACCAGTTGCAGCAACAGCAGCAAGGCTGCCAGTGGCAGCAGGGCGATGGCCAGATTTTCCACCGGCGAACGCAGTGCGGAAAGCAGCAGCAGCAGGGCGGCGAGCCAGCCGGCCATGGAGGCGACGTTGACGAACTGCAGGTTGACGCCGAGAGGCGTGAAAATGGCGCTCAGCAGCGTAATGCCATGAAGCAGGGTGCCGCCCAGCCCCGCCACGATGAGAAGTTGCCGTCTGGCTCCCGTTAGCTGTGATGTTCCTTTCTTCAACCCGAGTCCCAGAAGAAAAGCGACCACCAGATAGATCAGGATGGCGGAAATACCAAGCAGTGTATTCATTGAATCCCGATTCGTCGTTCAGGCTCACATAATGGCATATTCCTTACCGGTGCGCCAAGCAGGGCAAGCTCGAGAGACAGATAGGGTTCTGAAGCGGCCATGCTGTTATTTTATCAGGCTGCTGAGCTGTTTGAACTGCGGGTGGGCAGCATCCTCCAGCCACTCGAACAGGCAGGATTCCGAGTTGGTGAGCATGACGCCCGCCTGCTCCAGCCGGCTCATGGCGTTGCGGTGGTTGGCGACGGAGCGCGAACAGACCGCGTCTTCGGCGACAAATACCTGATAACCCGCGGCCTGCAGGTCAAGCGCTGTTTGCAGTACACAGATATGTGACTCCATGCCGGCAAGCACGATCTGAGGGCGGCCATGATTTTCAAGGGCGTGCCGGAACCCTTCGGAGCGGAAACAGGAGAAAACCGTTTTGTCGATGACTGCAGCCGCATTTACCGGGATGTCCGGCTCCGTATCTCCCAAACCTTGCGGATACTGCCGGGTGACGACAAGCGGGATGGCAAGCGTCGATGCAGCCTGCGCCAGAGAGGCGGCATTTTCCACGACCCGGTCGCGAACCCCCCCGGGCATGGCGGCGCCAAGGCGGGTCTGGATATCGATGATCACCAGCAGGCTGTCAGCGGCCCGGCACAGCTTTGGGGGGGATCTCATCTGTCAGCTCCAGTTCTCCCTTTTGCCGGGTTAATAATAATACACCGCTAAAAGGTAAAGTGCTGCGGTCGCGGAGCGTTGATCAACGGGGGAATCTCTGTAGAAAACAGATACTCATCCCTGAAGCTGCTGTCGTTTCCCGCCGTAATCACATGCGCCTCCATCATCGGACTCTCCCCGACAATGGCGACCAGCCGGCCCTTTGCCGCCAGGCTTTCCTGAAAGCTCTCTGGCAGTACCGGCAGAGAGCCTGTAATGACGATCACGTCATAGGGCGCATAGCGATCCCAGCCGTTCGATCCGTCTCCGCTCTCCAGGGAGACATTGTGGATCCCCAGTTCGTCAAGGTGCTCTTCAGCCCGTTGCTGCAACTCCGGGAAGATTTCAATGCTGTAGACATGGCCGCCCATATTGGCCAGCAGCGCTGTAAGATAACCGCTACCGGTGCCTATCTCCAGAATCTTGTCATCGGCATGTACCTCTGCCGCTTGCAGGATGCGCGCTTCGACCTGGGGAGTCATCATAACCTGCCCGCGACCGATATCGATATTCATCTCGGCGTACGCAAGATTGCGGAACTGATCCGGAACGAACAGCTCCCGCGGAATCTGGCCGATGAAATCCAGCACACGCTGATCCAACACATTCCAGGTGCGGATCTGCTGTTCGACCATGTTGCTGCGGGCCTGTACGTAGTTGAGTTCGGTCATTGGTAACCCCTGAGTGTTGAGGAGAAAGATATGTTATCTGGATCGTAACTACCAGGCCAGCCCCTGAAATTTGTCAGCTCAAGTGTGAAAGTGTGAGTTTACACGTCTGAACGGGCGTTTTTCAATGCGGAAACCGGATTTCAGGGGCAAGCCAGGCCGTTACGCAAACCGCAATGTGCCACCGGCTACCGCTGAACACACTTTCGCACCGGTCCCGCCACCCATCTGCGGCAGTTACCCGATTATTATCAACCCGGCAACAAGAATATATCGTATTCAGCCGTCGAGTTTATCAGGTTCCCGGGTTGAAATATTCGGGTTAGGGGGTGAAGACAGCAGGCAAGCGGGGGATGACTATGATATATTGAACAGCAGCCAGGGGTGCCCCGTATGGCGGGCTGAGAAATACCCTTAGAACCTGAACCGGTTAATACCGGCGTAGGGAGGCGATGAATTCCGCTTTTCCCGCGCCTCTACTGCTGCATTCATTTTTAAAGATGGAGAGCTATCCATGAGCGCAATTCCAGAACAGTTTTCAAGTACTACCGCACGGGTCGATGCCGCATCGATTCAGCCTTTTCCCAATTCCCGGAAGATCTACGTGCAGGGATCCCGGCCGGATATTCGTGTCCCCATGCGTGAAATCGCGCTGACAGATACCCGCATGGAGTCGGGAACAGCGCATAATCCGCCACTTACCGTTTACGACACCTCCGGTCCCTACACCGATCCGGAGGTGACGATCGATATCCGCAAGGGATTGCCTGATGTGCGCAGCACCTGGATCGAGGAGCGGGGCGATACTGAACGGCTGCCGCGGCTGACCTCCGATTATGGCCGTCAACGCGCGGCTGAACGAGAGCTGGATACGCTGCGCTTTCCCCGCTACAGCCATAAGCCGCGCCGCGCCCTTGCCGGACAGAATGTTACCCAGATGCATTATGCGCGCCGGGGGATTATTACACCGGAGATGGAGTTCGTGGCGATTCGCGAGAACCTGCGTCTGGAACGCTACCGTGAGCAGTTGGCCAGCCAGCACCGCGGCAACGCCTGGGGCGCCAGCCTGCCGGTAGAGATCACCCCTGGGTTCGTTCGTGACGAGATAGCCCGCGGCCGGGCCATTATTCCCGCCAACATCAACCACCCTGAACTGGAGCCGATGATCATTGGCCGCAACTTCCTGGTAAAGATCAATGGCAACCTGGGCAACTCCGCGATTGCCTCCAGCATCGAGGAGGAGGTGGCCAAGATGACCTGGGGAATCCGCTGGGGTTCGGATACCATCATGGATCTCTCCACCGGCAAGAATATCCATGAAACGCGGGAGTGGATCATCCGTAACTCTCCGGTCCCCGTTGGCACCGTGCCTATCTATCAGGCGCTGGAAAAGGTAGGGGGCAAAGCCGAGGACTTGAGCTGGGAAATATTCCGCGATACCCTGATCGAGCAGGCAGAGCAGGGGGTGGACTACTTCACCATCCATGCCGGTGTGCTGTTACGGCACATTCCGCTGACCGCGAAGCGGGTTACCGGAATCGTATCACGCGGTGGCTCCATTATGGCCAAGTGGTGCCTGGCCCACCACCGGGAGAATTTTCTCTATACCCATTTCGAGGAGATGTGCGAGATCATGAAGGCTTATGATGTCTCCTTCTCGCTGGGCGACGGTCTGCGGCCTGGTTGCATCGCCGACGCCAACGATGCGGCGCAGTTTGGCGAGCTGGAGGTTCTGGGCGAACTGACGAAGACAGCCTGGAAGCATGAGGTGCAGACCATCATCGAAGGGCCGGGCCATGTGCCGATGCACCTGATCAAGGAGAACATGGACAAGCAGCTCGCGTGTTGTGATGAGGCGCCGTTCTATACCCTGGGTCCGCTGACCACCGACATTGCTCCCGGCTACGACCATATCACCTCCGGTATCGGGGCGGCGATGATCGGCTGGTATGGGTGCGCCATGCTCTGTTACGTTACCCCCAAGGAGCATCTGGGATTGCCCAACCGGAATGATGTGAAGGAGGGAATCATTGCCTACAAGATTGCGGCTCATGCCGCTGATCTGGCCAAGGGCCACCCGGGGGCGCAGATCCGTGACGACGCCATGTCCAAGGCGCGGTTTGAATTCCGCTGGGAAGACCAGTTTGCCATCGGCCTCGATCCGGACCGGGCCCGTGAGTACCATGATGAAACCCTGCCCAGGGAGGCGCATAAGGTGGCCCATTTCTGTTCCATGTGCGGCCCCAGTTTCTGTTCGATGAAGATTACCCAGGAGGTGCGTGACTACGCGAAACGCCAGGGTTTGTCCGAACAGGAGGCGCTGCGCAGGGGAATGGACGAGAAGGCGGTGGAGTTTTTGGAGCGGGGTGGCAGCATCTACCCGAAGGTATGATTGTTCGATTGTAACTATTCAGCTCACCCCTGAAATTCGCCATTTCTGCGTTGAAAAATGGTCATTTACACGCGTAAACTCCCATTTTTCGCCTTGAACTGACGAATTTCAGGGGCAATCTGAACAGTTACCGGCTTGTTTCATACTATGCTGAATAGTTA
>WFVH01000053.1 GCA_015491735.1 Gammaproteobacteria bacterium | reverse complement strand
TAACTATTCAGCTCACCCCTGAAATCCGCCATTTCTGCGTTGAAAAATGGTCATTTACACGCGTAAACTCCCATTTTTCGCCTTGAACTGACGAATTTCAGGGGCAATCTGAACAGTTACCGGCTTGTTTTATACTATGCTGAATAGTTACTTACATTCTTACTCTTTCCGCCTCCCTTCTGACATTGACCCCGGGGGTTGGACTTAACACCCTGTTTCCACGCGAGTCACAGTAGCTTTCACGTATTTTCAATGCCATTGGCATCCACTCCTGAAACTGGCGAATGCGGGTTTCATGGCTGGGGTGAGTGGACATGAACTCTTCCGGTGCTCCTTTGCTCAATTTGCCCATCCGCTGCCATAGGCGGGGTGCTTCAATGGGGTCGAAACAGGCGCGGGCAAGAAATACCAGCCCCATGTAATCGGCTTCAGTCTCGTGTTTACGGGAAAAGGGCAGCAGAACACCGTATTGGGAACCAACACCCAATGCCCCCATGACTGCCCGCTGGGTATTGATATCCATACCGCCTACGGCGGCACTGGCGGCCATGCTGCCAATCTGGACAAGTTTTTGGTAGGCCAACCGCTCAGCGCCATGGCGGGCAATGGCGTGCGCTATTTCGTGACCCATGATGGTGGCCAGCCCGTCAGCGTTTTTTGCAACGCCCAGAATGCCGCTGTAAACAGCGACTTTCCCTCCGGGCAGGGCAAAGGCATTTGCCTGTTCGGAGTTGATGACATTGAACTCCCACTGGAACCCCGGATCGACATCCGCGGCGGCTTCGGCGATTCGCAATCCGATAGCGCGTACAGTATCGACCACATCACCTTGAGAAATGACGCGGGACTGACTGAGGATTTGCCGGTAGGATTGCAGTCCCAATGCCATCTCCTGCTCCTGGCTGATATCAACGAGCTGTTTTCTGCCGGTGAGGGGAACCTCCTGCTGATTACTGAAATAGTAATAGATCAAAAAAACCCCAAACAGCGCAATGGGCCACCATCGGAATTTTCCCCGGCCACCGCCTCGACTCATCACCGTACTTGCTGCCGGTTGTGTCAACTGCCGTTCAGAAGAAGCGCCGCGCCATATCGAGAATATCGTCGATGGCGCTGCCATCCTTGTCAAAATCCAGGAACGAAGTGATTTCCCCCTGTGATGTGGAGAGTTCACTGGATGAAGCGCGGGAACTCAATGCCCCCATGACTACCGGAGCCAGCAGCGGCAGCAGCTTCTTGATGATTCCTGCATCGATGCCTGTCTCTTTCGCTGCTGCGCCGGCGACATTCCTGCTGACATCCTTGCTGCCGAATACATGCCCCAGAATGGCATTACCTTCGAGTTGTGCAGCAGGTTCGGCCAGTGTTTCAGGCTGCTCCAGATAGCGTTGATGATTCCCTTTGGCGAGCGCATCGGCCAGACCGGAAAAACCGGCTTCAGTCGCGGCATTGCGCTGAATACCCCGTGATAGCGCAGGCACTACCTGACCGATAGCGTTCTGAATCGAGCGTTCATCGACATCCAGTGCTCCCGCCAGTTGCCGTACCAAACTACCGCCTTGCGCCTGTATGATCGTTTCCAGTATGTTCATTCCCATCTCCTTGTCATGGATCAACTCGATTCAGTCCGGTTTATAGCATGCGTGTTGCCTCTCCTGCAAATGGGGGCTGCCGGATTAACAACTATTTTGCGCTTCAATCGCCGCTTTTTTTGTGCTGCTTATTCTCGTTCAGCAAAGAGCGTGCTGCTGCGTCAGTGGTGGAACGGCATGGGCCTTTTCAAGATGTCGGATCAGGGGTTGGTCTTTTTGTACAACATCTTCTCGGCTTGCTCGAGGGCGGCGGGTGTTCCGAACAGCACCAGCGTGTCTCCTGCATGAAGTTTGATATCCGCGGCGGGGTTTGGAATGCGGCTGTCGTTGCGTTGCAGGGTGGTTGCCGTTACGCCAAGTTTTTCCAGCCCCAGCTCTCCCAGTGTGTGTCCCACCGCCCACATGTTGTTGGTCAACTCGATGGTCCAGTGCTCCTCCAGGGTGCTCCCCGAAGCCGCTGCAATGGCCTCTTCGCCAGGCAGGATCCGGTGCAAGAGCGCGTAATGCCCTTTTCTAATCTGGCGGGCTTTGTAAAACACATGTGAAACCGGGATCTTGAGCGTTATCAGCAGCAGCGAGGAGAGCATCAGACTGGCCTCCATGGTTTCCGGAACCACCTCGGTGGCGCCGGCCTGTTGTAACTGTTCCAGACGGGTATCGTCCCGGGTGCGAACCAGAATCGGGATTTCTGTGTTGAACTTGCGTACCCGGTGGAGAATCTTGAGGGCTGTGCTGTCGTCATTCATGCTGATTACCAGCGCGACGGCGCGTTCCACGCCGGCGGCCTTGAGAATTTCGGGGTTTGCCGCGTCACCGTAGACCACCGGTTCTTTTGCCTTGATTGCGTTTTGTACCAGCACGGGATCCAGATCGGTGGCAACGAAACGGATCTGCTCCTCTTCGAGGAAACGGGCGATGTTTTGCCCTACCCGCCCAAAACCGCAGATGATGACATGTCCGCTGAGACCTTTGGTGGTGTTGCTGATCTGCTCTTTGATTGTTTGCAGGCTCGTGGTCGCGGTAGTCGGCATGAAAAACCATACCAGGAGGCCATTGAATCTGAGCAGCAGCGGCGCGATCCCCATGCTGAGCAACAGCGCCGCCAACACGATTTGTCCGGAATCGGCCGGTAGCCTATCGGCGCCGAGCGCAAGAGAGAGAATGGCAAAACCAAACTCGCCCCCATGGGCGAGAACCAGTCCGGTACGCAGTGCTACGGCCCAATCCCAACCCATCAGCCGGCACAATCCCGCTATCAACAGCAGTTTAAAGGCGATCAAAATCACCAGCAGGAGAAGAACCGGAAGCCAGATTTCCGGCAACAACCGAACATTCAGCAGCATGCCGATAGTGATGAAGAACAGGCCAAGCAGCAGATCCCGGAACGGGCGGATCTCTGCCTCCACTTCGTGGCGAAACTCGGTTTCACTCAGCATCATTCCGGCGAGAAATGCTCCCAAGGCGAATGACAGCCCTATTTCATGGGTAATTGTTGCCGCCCCGAGGGTGACCAGCAAAACAGTAAGCGTGAACAGTTCAGTCGATCTGAAACGGGCAATGCCGCGAAACAGCGGCCGTAATCCCCAACGTCCCAGAGCAAGAATAATCACCAGCGCCAGGAGTCCTTTTGCCAGCGCTAACAGCGCGGTGGTGAATGACACTCCATCAACCGCCCCCATCGGCTGGGATACCAGGATGAGAAAAGGGATTACCATCACATCCTGGAACAGCAGGATGCCAACGGCGTTTCTGCCGTGGCGGGTATGCAGCTCTACCTGGTCGGTGAGTTGCCGTATGACCAGGGCGGTGGATGACATGGCGATAACACCGCCCAGCACCAAGGCGCTTTCCATCGGGAGACCCAGATAGAGAGCGGCGGCAGCGGTGATTGCCGTGGTTACAAATACCTGTAGGCCGCCCAATCCCAGCACAATCCGTTTCATGCGGACAAGTTGGGGCAGAGAAAACTCCAGGCCAATGGTAAACAGCAGAAAGACGACGCCAAATTCAGCCAGCGCCCTCGTGTGTTCGGTGTCATCGATCCAGGAAAAGCCGTAGGGTCCCACCAGAACGCCAACGGCCAGATAGCCCAGAATAGGAGGCAGATTCAGGCGCAGAAACAGTACGACAACCGTCAGGGAAACCGTCAACAGAATCAGGATTTCGTTTACGTAGCTATATTCCATTGCGCCGGTTCAGCCGTTCTCGTTATTTTTGAAATGTTTGCCCGCCAGTATTCTACAATATCACTAGTCAGGATGATTTTTTTGGCGATTGACTCCGGTCACCCGAACAGGTGGCCAGGTCAATAAGAAGAGTAACTATTCAGCATAGTATGAAACAAGCCGGTAACTGTTCAGATTGCCCCTGAAATTCGCCAGTTCAAGGCGAAAAATGGGAGGTTACGGGTGTAAATGACCATTTTTCAACGCAGAAATGGCGGATTTCAGGGGTGAGCTGAATAGTTACCAAAAAGACAGCGTTTTTCAGGATAGCAAATCGGGGCTGATGATGAACAGATCTGCCGGTAGCTCTGCAAATATTGGGAGGCATTCAGAGGGATCCCCCCTTGTTGCTCCCCACGCTGTACCCGGCGAGACGGTTCTTGCCGCGTTAGACAGCTCTGCGCAGGGACTGAGCCCCGAGGAGGCGGCTCTCCGGCTCGAGCGGTTTGGCATCAATGCGTTGACTCCACCGAGAAAAGAGGGGGCGGCGGTGCGCTTGTTACGCCAGTTTCATCAGCCCCTAATCTATATTTTGCTTTTTTCGGTGCTTGTTACCGCGCTTCTGCGGGAGTGGGTGGATGCGGGGGTCATATTCGGTGTCGTGCTGATTAATGCGGTGATCGGTTTTGTGCAGGAGGCAAAGGCGCTGCAGGCCATTGAGGCGCTGGCCCGGGAGATGACCACCACTGCGACGGTGATTCGGCTGGGGGAAAAACTCCGGGTTCCGGCAACGGAGCTGGCGCCGGGAGATATCGTTCTTCTGCACTCGGGTGACCGGGTGCCGGCTGATCTGCGTTTGCTGCGCAGCCGTGACCTGCAGATCGATGAGTCGGCACTGACCGGCGAGTCGGTGCCGGTGGAGAAGGAAAGCGGGATTCTGGAGGAGGATGCCGTACTGGCAGATCGGCGCAATATGGCGTACTCGACCACACTGGTTACGTACGGCACCGGCTCGGGCGTGGTTGTCGCTACCGGCGACAGGACGGAGCTTGGCAGAATTTCGGAGATGATCTCCTCGGCGGAGGTGCTGGCCACCCCGTTGACGCGCAAGATCAACCGGTTCAGTCACCTGCTGCTCTACGTTATTCTTGCCATGGCGGCAGTGACTTTTCTGGTAGGGATGCTGCGCGGCGAGTCCTGGTTCAACATGTTTATGGCGTCGGTTGCGTTGGCGGTTGGCGCCATCCCGGAGGGGCTTCCTGCTGCCGTCACGATTACCCTGGCCATCGGTGTGGCTCGCATGGCGCGCCGCAACGCAATCATTCGGCACCTGCCTGCGGTTGAGACGCTGGGCAGTACCACCGTCATTTGTTCAGACAAGACGGGTACCTTGACTCAAAACCAGATGACCGTGCAGCAGCTCCTGGCGGGTGGCGAGCGGTTCCAGGTCAGTGGGCTGGGTTATACCCCCGAGGGCGCAGTTCGGAAAGAGGGTGAACAGATTGCTGTTGGCGACTATCCAGCTTTGGAGGAGCTGTTGCGGGCGGGGGCGTTGTGTAACGATTCCCGGCTGAAAAAGGGTGAAGATGGGTGGTATATCGAAGGCGATCCCACCGAAGGCGCGCTGCTGGTGGTGGCGGGCAAGGCTGGCTTCAATCTCGGACAGCTACGGGCAGAGTGGCGGAGACTGGATGCCATTCCGTTCGAATCCGAATTTCAATATATGGCTACCCTGCATGACCGGGGGGAAGAACAGCCGAGGCAGGTCTGTTTGAAAGGGTCCGTCGAGAGTTTGCTGCCCCGTTGCTGCGTGGCGCTGGATGCCAACGGGGAGTTGTGCGATCTGGATGCCGGACGGATTGAGGATGAAGTGCAGGAGATGACCACAGAGGGGCTGCGGGTACTGGCCTTTGCCCGGGTCGAGTTTCCGGCGGAGATCGATTCCATCTGTCACGAGAATGTTGAAAGCGGTCTTACCTTTCTGGGGTTGCAAGGGATGATCGATCCGCCTCGCCCCGAGGCCATAATGGCAGTCCGCGCCTGCCAGGCGGCCGGGATCCAGGTCAAGATGATTACCGGCGATCATCCCGGAACCGCCGCGGCAATAGCCGATCAAATTGGCCTGGATCGGGGAAGTGGTGAGGTCTCTGTCATTGCCGGTGCCGCTCTCGCCGGACTCACGGAGGAGGAGTTGAACACGATAGCGGCAGATACCGTGGTCTTTGCCCGGGTTGCTCCCGAGCAAAAGCTGCGCCTGGTAGAGGCGCTGCAACGCCGTGACAACGTGGTGGCGATGACCGGAGATGGCGTCAATGACGCCCCGGCGTTGCGGCGCGCCGATATTGGTGTGGCCATGGGGATCACGGGCACCGAAGTATCCAAGGAGGCGGCAGACATGATCCTGACCGATGACAACTTCTCCTCCATCGAGGCCGCGGTGGAAGAGGGGCGTGGCGTCTATGACAATCTGATCAAATTTATCACCTGGACGTTACCGACCAACCTTGGGGAGGGGTTGGTGATCATGACGGCCGTTCTCGTTGGCGTGTCGCTTCCCATCCTTCCTGTCCAGATTCTGTGGATCAACATGACCACCGCCGTGTTGCTGGGCTTGATGCTGGCATTTGAACCGAAGGAGCCTGGCATTATGCAGCGCCCTCCCCGCAACCCCCGCCATCCGATTCTTTCCCATCAACTTCTGTTGCGCATTGGAATGGTGGGTGTATTGCTGTTGGCCGGCTCTTTTGGCCTTTACGAATGGGCGCTGCGTAACGGCGCCAGCGAGGCGGAGGCGCGCACCATTGCGGTTAACGTGTTTGTTTGTGGCGAGCTTTTCTATCTGTTCAACTGCCGCTCGCTGAGCCGCTCCATGTTTTCTCTGGGGCTGTTTAGCAATCGCTGGCTGCTTGGCGGAGTTGTTATCATGATCGTGCTGCAACTGCTGTTTACCTATGCGCCGGTTATGAACGGGATATTCTACAGCGCGCCAATCGGACTCTCTTCCTGGGCGATGATTGGTGCGGTTGGAGTTATTATCTATAGCGTGGTGGGTTTTGAAAAATGGTTGCGAAGGCGTAACTATTCAGCATAGTATGAAACAAGCCGGTAACTGTTCAGATTGCCCCTGAAATTCGTCAGTTCAAGGCGAAAAATGGGAGTTTACGCGTGTAAATGACCATTTTTCAACGCAGAAATGGCGGATTTCAGGGGTGAGCTGAATAGTTA
>WFVH01000052.1 GCA_015491735.1 Gammaproteobacteria bacterium | reverse complement strand
TAACTATTCAGCATGGTATGAAACAAGCCGGTAACTGTTCAGATTGCCCCTGAAATTCGTCAGTTCAAGGCGAAAAATGGGAGTTTACGCGTGTAAATGACCATTTTTCAACGCAGAAATGGCGGATTTCAGGGGTGAGCTGAATAGTTACCCTGTATCTTTGTCCATCGCTTGGCGCATCTCCCGCAGCAATGCAGCCACACTGGACAGAAGTTCTGACGGGCGATCAGCAAATTCAGCTATCCTGTTGACCAGTGCGCTACCCACGATGACTGCGTCGGCAAACTCCGCGAACCGGGCGGCGCTGGCGGCATCCCGAATGCCGAAACCGACCCCGACCGGCAGATCGGTAACGGCGCGGATCTGCTCCAGCCGTTGCCGAACCTCGCCGCTGTCCGGCTGGCGGGTACCGGTCACCCCCTTGATCGAGACGTAATAAACAAATCCGCTGGCACTGGCGCAAACCGTTTCGATACGTTGCCGGTTGGAGGTGGGAGCCAGCAGGAAGATGGGGTCGACAGCAGCCGCCCGGAACAGCGGCAGGATCTCCCCCGCCTCTTCCGGCGGCATATCAACCGTTATCACCCCGTCGACTCCTGCCGCCGAGGCCGCCTGGGCAAAAGCGGCATACCCCATCACCTCGATGGGGTTCAGGTACCCCATCAGCACCACGGGAGTGACGCCGTCCTGTTCCCGGAAACGCCCGACCATCTCAAGCACCTGCCGCAGGCTGACATGATGCGCCAGCGCCCGCTCGTCGGCGAGCTGGATGGCCGGGCCATCCGCCATGGGGTCGGAAAACGGGACTCCCAGCTCGATCAGATCCGCCCCCGCCTCCACCATCGCGTGCATCATTGGAACGGTGACCGCCGGCTGCGGATCACCCGCGGTGACAAACGGGATGAGAGCCGTGCGCCCCTCCGCCCGCAATACATCAAAGCGCTCTCCGATGCGGCTCATACCTCAATTCCCTCCAGCGCGGCGACGGTGTGGATATCCTTGTCTCCCCGGCCGGAGAGATTGACCACCAGGATAGCGTCAGGTTTCATGGTTGACGCAAGTCTGCCTGCCCAAGCCAGGGCATGGCTGGACTCCAGTGCAGGCATGATTCCCTCCACCCGGGTCAACGTATGGAAGGCCGCCAGCGCTTCGTCATCGGTAATCGCGGTGTACTGCACCCGGCCGGTATCCTTCAGCCAGGCATGCTCGGGACCCACGCCAGGATAGTCCAGCCCGGCAGAGATGGAGTGGGTCTCGACAATCTGGCCGTCCCCGTCCTCCATCAGGTAGGTGCGGTTGCCATGCAGCACTCCCGGTCTGCCGGCGCACAGGGGCGCGGCATGGCGCCCGGTTTCCAGCCCCTTGCCCGCCGCCTCCACGCCGTACATGGCCACCGCTTTATCCTCCAGGAAGGGATGAAACAGGCCGATGGCGTTGGAACCCCCTCCGACACAGGCCACCAGCGCATCAGGCAGCCGGCCGGCCTGCGCCAGGCACTGCTCCCGCGTCTCGCGGCCGATAACGGCCTGGAAATCACGCACCATGGCCGGATAGGGGTGTGGGCCGGCCACGGTGCCGATGATATAGAAGGTATCATCCACCGTCGCCACCCAGTCACGCATCGCCTCGTTCATGGCATCTTTCAGCGTTCGCGAACCGGAGGTCACCGGCACCACCTCGGCGCCCAACAGGCGCATCCGGTAGACATTGATCGCCTGCCGACGAATATCCTCCTCACCCATGTAGACGACACATTCCAGTCCAAAACGCGCCGCCACCGTAGCGGTCGCTACTCCGTGCTGACCGGCGCCGGTTTCCGCGATCACCCGGCGCTTGCCCATCCGTTTCGCCAGTAGCGCCTGACCAACGGTGTTGTTCACCTTGTGCGCACCGGTGTGGTTAAGATCCTCCCGCTTGAGATAGATCTGCGCACCGCCCAGTTCCCGTGACCAGCGCTCGGCATGATACAACGGTGAGGGACGTCCTACATACTGGTGCAGATCCCGGTCGAATCTGGCGATAAAATCCGGATCCCGGCCATACCGCCGGTAAGCCTCGCACAACTCTTCCACCGGTCCCATCAGTGTCTCGGCAATAAAACGGCCACCGTAAGGCCCGAAATGGCCACCCGCATCCGGGTAGCCGGCATAGTCAATATCGTTCATATCGTTCGATCAGGCTGGATCCAGCCTTGTTGGTTCGGAATAGATCAATGTCACCACCACGACGCCTGTCAGCCCCCGGATACAGCACGCATGAACGCCATCATTTTTTCTGTATCCTTTTCTCCCCTGCCTGACTCGACACCGCTACTCACGTCGACTGCAAAGGGATGGGTCGCCTCAACCGCCTGCCGGACATTGTCCGGGTTCAGACCACCAGCCAGGATCAGCGGCTTGTCGATACCGCGCGGGAATCGCGCCCAGTCAAAACGCTCACCACTGCCTCCGCGCAGCTCGTGATGGCAGGTATCGAACAGCAGCGCCGCCGCATCGGAATAGTTCCGGGCCTGCTGCGGCGCATCCATCCCTTCGCACATGGGCAGCGCCTTGATATAGGGGCGTCTGTAACCACCACAGGCTTGCGGTGACTCATCACCGTGAAACTGCAGCAGATCGATACGCACCTCGGACAACACCTTGCGAATAACACTCTCCCGTTCGTTCACAAACAGCCCCACCACAGTTACGAAGGGGGGCAGCTGCTCCACGACAGCCCGCGCCTGCGCCAGGGTAACAGCGCGGGGGCTGGCGGGATAGAACACCAGCCCGATGGCATCGGCCCCGGCCTCCGCCGCTGCCACGCCGTCCTCGGGGCGGGTAACCCCGCATATCTTGACTCTGGTTCGCACCTTCACACCACCGGTTTCCAAATAATACAAGGTAACTGCTTGGCAAGTTGTAAAATTTTATGGCAACTATGCAGCTTGCCCCTGAAATTCGCCGGCTCAAGGCGAAAAACGCAAATTTGCGCGTAAAAATACCCCTTTCAACACGGAAATGGCGGATTTCAGGGCAAGCTGAGTCACTGCAAGACAAGATTACCACAAAACGGCGCAGCACCATCGCCCCCTTGCAGTGAAACCGGCCAGCCAGCAGCCGGGGGGCAGTTGAGCGCCACGGCATTCCAGACGGGTGACAAGACTTGAAAACGATCTCCCACGACCACAGATAAAGGGGTGTCGACCATTGAACACCCGATAATGTAAGGAGGTATATCCATGTTTGGTTCCCCATTTTTTAGTCCCGCCGGGTTGCTGGAAGAGTTCGATCGCCTGCAGCGGCAGATGGACTCGCTGACAGGCGCAAGCTGGCCCGGTCTGACCAACATCCGCGCTGGCCGGACAGGCGGATTTCCGGCTCTGAACGTCGGCACCACGCCGGAGGAGGTAGAGCTCTATCTGTTCGCCCCCGGAGTCGCGCCGGATCAATTCGATATCTCCATCGAACAGAATGTGCTGACCATCAGCGGTGAACGTAATGATCCACCGCCGGAGGGGGCGCGGCAATATTTGCAGGAGCGATTCAACGGCAAGTTCCGCCGGGTAATTACCTTGCCCGAGGACGTGGATCCGGAACGGGTGGAGGCCAGCTACAAAAACGGCATTCTGCATATCCGCCTGAAACGCCAGGAGGCCACCCGCCCACATCGCATTGAAGTCAAAGCTTGAGGAGACGGCATCATGAACGAACAGAAAGAGATTGTGCAAGGCAGTGAACAGCACGAGGCAAGCCGCGCGGAGCAGGCAGCTTCTCCAGAGGTGATTCTACGTCCGGCAGTGGATGTATACGAGACCGGTGAAGGGGTCATCCTCAAAGCCGACCTCCCCGGGGTAGACAAAGATGGACTCAATGTCCAGATAGACAAGGATACCTTGACCATCGAGGGGTCTGTCTCTCTGGAGATTCCCAAAGATCTGGAGGCTCGTTACGCGGAGGTTCAATCCAACCGCTACCGCCACAGCTTCTCCCTCAGCCGCGATCTCGATACGGCAAAAGTTCAGGCCGAGCTTCACGACGGTATACTGACCCTGCAGATTCCCAAGCGGGAGGAGGTGAAACCACGCAAGATCACGGTAAGCGCCGCTTGACGAAACCGCCCGGCCGTGCGGCCGGGCAGTTTTACCCCGCCTCGTTGTCAAAAGCAGAGTGCGCGCACCGGAACACAGGATTCTGAAAACCTCTGCAGCCAGAAAAACTCACGCTGTGAGCGATTTGGCGCTATCTATCCAGTTGGCAACAGCATCCAGGGAGGGAACCTCCTTGACGCGATGCTCCCGTTCATTCACCGCTTTCATCTTTTCCAAAAGCGCCGCGGGTTCCCGTCCGGCCAAATCCTCGATTGACTCGACACCGGAAAACTCGAGCAGCTCCGCGTACTGGCCCATGACTCCCGGTATCCGCATCAAGGCGGCCATGGCTGCCCATCTTCTGACAACATACCGCTCTTTCAGCCCGATTTCATCAGCGATATCCTCCCAACCCCTCTTCGTACGGCAGCGATTCACGAGATCCTCCGTGGTCTCGATTCCCAGATTCCGCAGTTTATTGCCAAACCCTTTACCAATTCCTTCAATTTCCTCGACCGGGAAGGGATAGTCTGTCCCGAAAGAACCTTCCCGATACTCCTGTGTGGTTGCCCGGGTCGCACCCTGGGCAACCAGCAGGGCATCGTGTTTTTCCTTCCAGTCGTCCCGCTCTTGCTGAAGTTTTATCTGCTCGCCTTTCAAATGCTCATGGCGCTGTTTCAGTTGATCAAAACGAATGCTCCAATCAACATCATCGGCGGATTCAGCCCGTTTGCTGCGGCAGAAGAAGCAACCGACGAGAAACCCCAGTGCAAACGCTATCAACAAGCACAGAAATATCTGGCCCACCAAGTAATCCATAGCTAGCTCCCGTGAATAGTGACCTTGAACTCGATACGGCGGTTGGCGGCGCGTCCAGCCTCGGTTTCATTGCTGGCGACCGGCCTCGATTCGCCATACCCAATGGCCGACAAGCGGCCTGCGGCGATACCCTTCGCTGTCAGATACCCGACAACCGACCTGGCGCGCGCCTGACTCAATGCCATGTTCATCTGCTCACTGCCTTGCGCATCGGTATGCCCCTCGATGTCGATGTCTGCCTCCGGGCACTTCGACGCGATGGACGCAAGCTCATCGAGCAGCGAATAACTGTCTGCGGTAATCTGCGCGCTGGCCGGTTCAAAGTGAATCTTCCGCCTGGCCAGCAGTTTTACAAACTGTTGTTGGCAGTTGGCGGCGGCAACGGCTGATGGCGATACTGTGATATCAAGCCGGGATGCAAATCCGCCAGGCGGCAGGGCGCTGCTGATGGCCTGTTCAACATCCGCCCGGACACTGTCTGAATCGACAACGCCCTCCAGTTGAAGTCCGGTATCGGTCAAGGTCGCACTCATACGAATAAACTGCCCGGACCTCTCCGCAATACGCTCCGCTGCGGAAAGCCAGCCCGGCGGCGCGCCCGGAGCCACGCTCAAATGTTCCCGAATCTGTCCGGAACCAACCTGCTGCCTGGCGGCTTCGGCAATGGCTGTGCGGCTCTCCTCATCAGGAAGCTTGCCATCGATGATCATTACCCCGCTTTCGTTCTTCAAAAAACGGATCCTGTACGGCGCCGACGCCTCAGCAGCGGACGAAACCCCTGCCGCAGCGCGCGCCCCACCCTCAACTGCGATACGGTTGTCAACGGTACGCACACCATGGACACCAAGAACAACCTCACCCGCTTCATCCCGCAACGCGGCAGTAGGCACCGTACCGGCCAAAATGACATCCCGTCCATCGATGCCAATCTGGAGCCACCCCATCCCCGCTTCAGTCAACGAGTTGTTCGTGCGAACGGCAAGATCCTTTTCGATAACCGGAGCATGCCGCCCCAAACACAACCATGCCAGCAACAAAAACAGCAGGGTTCCAAACAGCAGAATCACTATTTTTCTCATAGGGGAAACTCTCAGATGACGACAAGCACAGGGAAGAGAAACAAGAGAATCAACACAACGCACCGAACTGCATGCCAACCCGCGGAGACAGCAAACCACCTTCTCTGCGATGTTTTTTTGGAATCATGGCAAACGGCCAATCCCGCACGTCCCGAATCAAGGCGCGTCCCGCAACGCCGCGGATGGCTGCCCGGAGACCCGCTGAATGAGACTTTAGTATCGTTATCTTAGTATACTGGCGGCATAAGCCAAAGTCACCCATGATTTTCGGTACATGGCAGCCGGAGAATTGGTAAAATCGGGCGGTGTGCCTCTTCCCCGGGGGGGCTGCCGGCCGGTTCGGGGACGGTTATATGGGTACACCAAGTACACCAAGCGTCTATCAAGGAGCCAGATCCACATGTTCGAAGAGTATGCGCCAATCATTCTGTTTGTCTGCCTCGTCGCCGTTATATGGTTGATTGGAACCTATAACAGCTTTATCAAACACCGGAATATGATTGAGGAGCAGTGGAGTGGTATCGATGTAGCCCTGAGACGGCGGTACAACCTGATTCCCAACCTGATCAAGGCGGTGAAAGGATATGGAAAGCATGAATCGGAGCTGCTGCAGAAAACCACGGAGCAGCGCACCAACGGCGACGATATCAGCCGTCGCGCAGCCAGTGAAAGCGAAATCTCCCGATCGTTGAACAACCTGCTGGCTGTCGCCGAAGCGTATCCCGATCTCAAAGCCAGCAGTAACTTCCTCGCCCTGCAAAGCAGTCTTAACGAGATAGAAAAAGAGGTACAGCAGGCGCGGCAGCGTTATAATGCCGCAGTGCGAAAATTCAACACACTGGTTGAATCTTTCCCCAGCAACATGATGGCGAAGATATTCAACTTCAGGACGTTTGGTTATTTTACCCTTGAACTTGCAACCCAGCGCGAGTTTCCCGAAGTCGAGTTCTAATCAACCCTGGTAACGAAGGAGCTTAAATAGATGGCAAACCAAAATAAATTCCCCACCTCACTGGTTGCAGGCGTGGTCATTGCGCTGGCGGTAGCCGCTTATATGGTACTGCCCACACTGGGAAGCGGACCGGAAGTAGACATGAGCGAGACTGCCGTACTGGAGCGGATCAAGCCCATCGGCAGCGTCACCACAACAGCAGCGCCTGCTTCGGAAGAGCCTGCCGCCAAACCGGAAGCTCCTGCTGATACAGCTGCTGGAACCGGCCAGGCGGCCAAAGAAGAGACCAAGCCGGCATCCGCATCCACCCGTTCAGGAGAAGATGTATTCAATACTGCCTGTACTGCCTGCCATAGCACGGGAGCGGCAGGGGCGCCAAAACTTGGCGACAAGGAGGCATGGGCGCCCCGGATTGCTACGGGAGTGGATGCCATGCTGGAGGTGGCCATCAAGGGGAAGAACGCCATGCCGCCACGCGGCACCTGTAGCGCCTGTTCCGATGAGGAGCTGAGAAACGCGATTGAATATATCGTATCGAAGAGCCAATAATATCCCTTCAGGTGTAACTGTTCAGATTGCCCCTGAAATTCGCCAGTTCAAGGCGGAAAATGGGGGTTTGCTGGTGTAAATGACCATTTTTCAACGCAGAAATGGCGAATTTCAGGGGTGAGCTGAATAGTTACCTCCAGGTTTGCTTCCTGTCGTACTCCGTCAAGGTAATAGTTTATAACCTGTTCGCCCTGACGGAGTACCTGTTATCGAGCCGGCGGCATATATTGTTGCCAGGTCATTAAAACCCGACGCTGATGCCAAACCGGACCACCCACGGATCGCTATAGGGGCTGTCGTCTTCATCGTAGCTGAAGTTATAGAGCACAGACAGATACATCGCCGTGCTGCTGCTGAGGGGACTGCTCATCCCGCCCCCGGCCAGAAAGCTGTGATACTGCCGCCGCTCCGTATTCGAGCTGCCGATAGCGTATTCATGATCGAGATATTCGTAGTCAGCCTCGACATAAAACGATGGAATGATGCGGTAGCGTACGAAAAGCGAGGCACCATAATCGTTGGTTGTCACCGTTCGGCTGCTGCGATCATCGTTACGGTAGCGGTAAAGAATGCTCGCCCCCACGGAGGTCCGGGGGTCAAGATGAACTCCAATCATCGGTGACAACTCCACATAGTCGACGGCACCGAAGCTGGCGCTGATTCCGCCACCGTAAAACAGGTTCGATCGGGTTGATACAACGCTTACCCCAGCGACCGACGAAAACGGTATGACCGCCAGGAGAAGACTTGAAATCGTAAGCGGGACAAGCTTGTTCATCCTGCACTCCTCCAGAAAAAAACCATGTAACTATTCAGCTCACCCCTGAAATCCGCCATTTCTGCGTTGAAAAAGGGTCATTTACACCCGTAAACTCCCATTTTTCGCCTTGAACTGGCAAATTTCAGGGGCAATCTGAACAGTTACCGGCTTGTTTCATACTATGCTGAATAGTTACAAAACTATTTGCTCTTCTTTATGTGACGCACCAGGCGCCGGCGTTTCTCCTGCTGCCGCTTGGTCAAAGGGTTTCTGCGCCCCGCAAAGGGGTTGTCTCCCCCCTTGAATTCAATCCGCAAGGGCGTACCCTCAAGGCGCAACTGCTTACGAAAAATGTTACCGAGATAACGCCGGTAGGAGTCCGGTACCGAGCTGGTCTGATTACCGTGAACAATGATAACAGGCGGGTTTTTGCCACCCTGGTGAGCATAGCGCAATTTGATGCGGCGGCCACGAACCAGTGGTGGCGAATGAGCCATGACGGCATCTTCCAGCAAGCGTGTCAGTTTGGGAGTCGAAAGCTGTATCATCGCCGAGCGATACGCGCGCCCAACCGAGTCAAACAGCTCTCCCACCCCCGTGCCGTGCAGAGCCGAAATAAAATGAATGCGGGCAAAATCCAGAAAGGGAAGTTTCAGATCCAGTTCCCGGCGCACCTTGTCCCGCCGCTCCTGTGAAAGATGATCCCATTTGTTGACAGCAATCACGATAGCGCGCCCGGAATCCAGCGTGTAGCCGAGCAGATGGGCATCCTGATCACTGATCCCCTCCTGTGCGTCCAAAACCACAATAACGACCTGTGAGGCATCGATCGCCTGCAATGTTTTTATAATGCTGAATTTTTCAACCGCTTGTTTTACCCGGCTGCGCCGCCGCACACCGGCGGTATCGATAAAAACGTAATCCTGCCCATCACGTTCGAACGGCGCGAAAATGGTATCCCGGGTCGTTCCCGGCATATCGAAGACAACGACCCGCTCTTCGCCAAGAATACGATTCAACAGGGTCGATTTGCCTGCATTGGGACGGCCAACGAGAGCGATGCGGATCCCTTTTTCCGGCGCTTCACCGCGTTGTGTTGACGACTCTTCCGGTGGGAGGATAGCCTCGACAAGCTGTTTGACACCCTGTCCATGGACGGCAGCAATGACCAGAGGCTCGCCCAGGCCAAGGGAGTGGAACTCCGCCGCGGCCATGGCCGGCTCCAGGCCCTCGGCCTTGTTCACGACAACAAACACCTTTTTTCCGGATGAGCGCAGACGTTGCGCAATGGCCTCATCCGCCGGGGTCAAACCAGCTCTTGCATCAACCAGAAACAGCGCCGCACCGGCCTCCTCCACCGCCAACCAGGACTGCCGCGCCATGTGCTCATCAATACCGTCAGATTCACCACTCAGTCCACCGGTATCAATAACGATATAATCGCGCTGGCCAAGCCGACCCTCGCCATATTTCCGGTCGCGGGTCAGGCCAGGCTGATTGGCAACCAGCGCATCACGGGATCGGGTCAGGCAGTTGAACAGGGTTGACTTGCCCACATTGGGCCGGCCCACCAGAGCCAGAACAGGTTTCATAAACTCATCTGCGCGGCATGGCTTCCAGGCATATCAGTTTGCCGCCGTTACTGAATGCATACAGCCGCTCTCCCGCGGCGATCGGTGTGACGCGTGTACCACTCTCAATCGGGTAGCGGGCCATGAACCGGCCATCACCGCGCCCCATCCAGTGCAGATAGCCCTCACTGTCACCCACCACGATACTGTCGCCGTAAACTGCCGGAGCGGTCAGCAAACGGCGCTGCAACGCCTCCTGTTGCCAGAGGGAAGCGCCATTGGCGCGATCCAGCGCCCAAACGTTGTCATCGCCATCGCTCAGATAGAGCGCGTCTTCGTCAGCAACCAAACCGGTGGACGAGGACATCGCCCGACTCCACAACACACGTCCGGACTGCAGATCGATTGCGGCGATTCTACCCTGAAAACTCACCGCATAAAGTACGCTGCCAATCACCAGCGGAGAAGCATCGATATCCACCATCCGTTCCAGCTCGGAGCGCCCCCGCGGTACAGCGATACTCTTCTCCCACAACACCCGGCCATCACGCAGCGCCAGGAGCGCAATCTTCCCGCTGGCGAACCCATCCACCACGATATCCGACACAATCACCGGTGCGCTGGTACCCCGCAGTGTCAACGTGGGTACGGTTCGATCATAGATCCATAGCTGCTTGCCATCGGTCGCATCCAGGGCAAACAGCTTGCCATCGGCCGTATGCGCCACGACGACTCCCCCTCCCACGGCTGGAGAAGCCAGAATCTCGCTGGATAGCTGGGCGCGCCACCGAATCGCTCCGTCTTCGGCGGCAAGCGCAACAATCTGCCCTTCGGCGCTCCCTATCACCACGACGCCTTCACCGTAGCCGGGACCACTGGTCAACGGCTCGCCAAGATCGACCGCCCAGCGCTCCTCGCCGCTGTCTGCAAACAGTGATACGACAACACCCTTGTGATCATTGGCGTAGATGATGTCCCCCACCAGCCGGGGGGACAGACGCAAATCCTCCTTGCCCACACCTCTCCCGACCTGCGTACTCCATACGGTTTTTACCGTCAGTTCAGGTACGAACTCCACCAGCGCCGCCGGAGGTTCCACCGGCGCCGAGCTACAGCCTGCAAGCTGAATCGCGGCAAAACCGATCAGCAGGAGGGCAAATCCCGCCAACCGGAAACCGCTGGCCATTGAGGCCACCGGAGCAGCGCTGCCGGAAACGGCATCTTCCGGGACTAAACGGCTCATCGATTGCTCCCGCAGTTCCCGGTCACGGCGCGGCCGCTTCCCCGGAAGCCAGCGCCAAATCGTCCAGCTTCATCTGCAGCAGCCGCTGGTTTCCGGCTCCCAGCGTCATTGCGCGTTCGTAGGCGGCGCGGGCCTCACTCGATTTTCCCTGCGCCAGATAGATATCCCCCCTGATGATCTCGGCGTCGGCCTGAATCGCCGAATCTGCCCCCTCGATAACCGATCCGGCGGCATCGATCTTGCCCTCGGCGAGCAGTACCCGCGCCAGCCGCAGGCGGGCGATCTGCCGGATCTCTTCCTGTTCAGCGCCATCCATCACTTGACGCAGGAAAGCCGCCGCCGCAACCAGATCACCCTTCTCCACATTAAGTCTCGCCAGCATCAGCTTGGCAAGTGATGCATAGGGGGTGGCGCTGTACTCGGTCAACAGCGTCCCGGCTGTCTGTTCTGCCTGCTCGAAATCCCCCTGGCCAATCAACCCCAGCAGCCGTTCATACTGCTGGGACGCCGCCTCTGCGGCCGTGTTGCGGGCATCGCTCCACAGCCGGGTACCCACCACCGCCGCCAGGCCGATAACCAGCCCTGCGATCAAAAACTTGCCATTCCTGCTCCACCAATCCTTGAGCCGCTCCAACTGTTCCTCTTCAGATTGATCCACTACTCACCTCCAAAATTCATGTTCAGCGGTATCGGAGAAGCTCTGTTTCCAGATACCCACTTATCTGTTCATAACCCAGCGTCAGCTGCTCACCGCCACTACGCAGCGGTTTGACAATAACGCTACCCTGCGCCAACTCGTTGTCACCCAGAATCAGCGCCAACTCCGCGCCACTTCTGTCCGCCCGCTTAAGCTGGCTCTTGAAGCTGCCGCCGCCACAATTGAGTTGCAGACGCAGTTTCGGCAACGTCTCACGCAGCTGTTCGGCAATCTGCATTCCCCGCCGCTCAGCCGCCTCGCCAACAACCACCAGATATACCTGTGGTCCAACTGCGTTGACCTGCTCCCCGCCGGTATCCATCAGCAGCGCGACCAGCCGCTCCATGCCAATGGCGAACCCTGCCGCCGGCGCCGGTTTTCCGCCCAGCTGGGTGACCAGAGAATCAAAACGACCACCTGCGCAAACCGTACCCTGCGCGCCGAGCCGGTCGGTCACCCACTCAAAGACCGTCTTGCTGTAGTAGTCCAGCCCCCGTACCAGACGGGGGTTGATCTGATAACCAACCCCGGCATCATCCAGATAGGCAAGCAGACGCTGGAAATGTTCCCGCGATTCGCTGTCCAGATGCTCTGACAGCCGGGGAGCCTGCTCTACCAACGCCCGCATCTGTGGATGCTTGCTGTCCAGAATGCGCAGGGGATTGCTGTGCAAGCGGCGCCGACTGTCCTCATCGAGCTGTTCCAGATGGCCGGAAAAATAGCTCACCAGCAGATCGCGGTAGCTGGCGCGGGCCTCGGCGGTGCCCAGGGAGTTGATCTGCAAAACCACGCTATCTGCCAGGCCAATCCGTTGCAGCATGCGCGCACTCATCAAAATGAGTTCTGCGTCGATATCCGGCCCCGCCATGCCAAACGCCTCGACCCCCACCTGGTGAAACTGGCGGTAACGCCCTTTCTGCGGCCGCTCATGGCGGAACATCGGCCCCTGATACCACAAGCGCTGGATCTGGTTATAGAGCAGGCCATGTTCAATACCGGCCCGCACGCACCCGGCGGTCCCTTCGGGGCGCAGGGTCAGACTGTCGCCATTCCGATCGGTGAAGGTGTACATCTCTTTCTCGACGATATCCGTCACCTCGCCAATAGAGCGTTTGAACAGCTCGGTTTTTTCCAGAACAGGTAGACGAATCTCCCGATAGCCGTAGGCAGGCAGAATCTCCCGCCACACACTTTCCAGATATTGCCAGCAAGGTGTCTGTTCGGGCAGGATATCGTTCATTCCCCGGACTGCCTGGATATGTTTGGACAACGCAGACTCCTTCAGAATGTGCCGTCGGCCTGGTACTGCTGCCAGGGCGCATAGCCGGGATAGCTCCGCTCGAGTTGCCGCGCATACTCTGCCGCAGCCTCCTCGTTCCCGTTCTGCTTTTCGATGCGGAAACCGAGCCACAGACTCTCGGCAACAGCCGGCGCAACCGCCTCATAGCGCTGCAGGTAGGCGCGGGCGGGAAGGTAGCGCTGCTTGTGATAGTTTATCTCGGCCAGGCGGTAAAGTGATCTCGGCAACCGGGGGTTCAGCTCCAGCGCGGCGTGAAAATACCTCTCCGCCCTGGCGTCATCGCCGGCCCGGGAGGCGCACAACGCCGCATTCTCGTAACTCTCTGCGCGTCCGTTATACAGTGAATTACGCACTGCCGCCTGGAAATGCGGTTCCGCCTCTTCGTAACGCCCCTGCGCACAGAGGAAGGCGCCGTAGTTGTTCTGTGCCGATGCATCCCGCGGATCCAGCTCCAGCGCTTTTGTATAGTGTTCATCCGCCCGCTGTTTTTCATTCAGGCGACTGTACAGTTCGGCGATATAGTGGTGGGCACGGGCCAGTTTTGGATCCTGCCGCAAGGCGCGTTCCAGTTTGATCAGCGCCTCGCTATAGTTGCCCTGCTGCATATAACCAAGGCCGAGATTGGCATTCGCCTCCGCGGCGGTGGTGACTGATGTGGAAACAGCGGAACGGATAGCACCATCCGGAGAGCTGCTGCAACCTGACAGCAAGGCGATCAGGATGCCCCCCCAAGCTCTGCACCAGAAAGGCATCAACAGGCCTCCTTGATCACGATGGCGTTACGCCGGGTTCGATCCCGTACTTGGCCAACCAGCTGCCCGCAGGCCGCATCGATATCGCTGCCGCGGGTACGGCGGGTAATGGTGACGATGCCTCTCTCCTGCAAAATCGATGCAAAACAGCCGATCGTATCCCGGGAAGAACATTCATAACGGCCGCCCGGAAACGGATTGAAGGGGATCAGGTTTACCTTGGACGGGACATTGCCAAGCAGGCGCGCCAGCTTGCGCGCCTGATCCGCGCTATCGTTGATATCTTTCAGCATCACATACTCAAAGGTAACCACCCGTTTGCTCTCCCCCGCAATATACTCGCGGCAGGCATCGAGCAACAGGGCGATCGGATATTTTTTGTTGAGCGGCACCAACTCGTCGCGCAGGGCGTCGTCGGGTGCATGCAGCGACACGGCCAGACTCGCTTCGCTGACCCGCTTGAGCCGTTTCAGGGCGGGGACGACCCCCGCGGTACTGATGGTTACCCGCCGTTTGGAGAGTCCATAGGCCAAATCATCCATCATCAAATCCATGGCCGCCACAACGTTGTCAAAATTAAGCAGCGGCTCACCCATGCCCATCAATACCACGTTGGAAACAACACGCCCGCCGCGGGGATCGCGGCCCAGCGCCTTGTTGGCCAGCCAGATCTGGCCAATGATCTCGGCCGCCTCCAGGTTGCGGTTGAACCCCTGCCGGGCGGTGGAGCAGAAGGTACAGTCAAGCGCACAACCCACCTGGCTGGATATACACAGCGTGCCGCGCTCCTTCTCGGGAATGAACACCATCTCCACACGGTTGCCATCATCCAGTTTCAGCAGCCATTTGCGGGTACCATCAAGGGAGCGTTGCTCCGCGCATATCCCGGGCGCCCTGATTTCGGCCAGCTCATGCAGCCGAAGCCGCAGCGCCTTGCTGATGTTGGTCATGGCGCCGAAATCAGCGGCCCCAAACTGATGGATCCACTTCAACACCTGACTGGCGCGAAACGGTTTTTCACCAATGGAGACGAAAAACTCCTCCAGGCCCCGCCGGGTCATCCCCAGCAGATTCGGCTTTCCCCGCCTGGCGCTCATCGGGGCATCCCTACCGGGTACGCGGACAGATCTCATCGCTGGTGAAAAAAAAGTCAATCTCGACTGCGGCGGTTTCCGGGGCGTCCGAACCGTGTACCGCATTCTCATCGATGGACTCGGCAAAATCGGCGCGAATGGTTCCTGGAGCAGCATCGGCCGGGTTGGTCGCCCCCATCACCTCGCGGTTCTTGGCAATGGCATTCTCTCCTTCAAGCACCTGCACCATTACCGGCCCGGAGGTCATGAAACTGACCAGATCGTTGAAGAACGGACGCTCCTTGTGAACCGCATAGAACGCCTCCGCCTGCTCCCTGCCCAGGTGCATCATCCTGGCGGCGACAATCTTCAAACCGGCCTTTTCAAAACGGGAATAGATCTCGCCGATGACGTTTTTGGCAACTGCATCGGGCTTGATGATGGAAATGGTGCGTTCGATTGCCATGGTTACTCCGTAATCACGATTGGTTGGATAAACGCCCCATTATACGCGGGCTGACGGAACCGCGCCAACCGCGAATTCAACCTGCAAGTGCAACTCGATACAGCGCAGGAGGGCGAGCCGCACAACAACAGCCCGCTGATGCCGGCCGCCGGAAGGGGATTGGGATGGAAGGCGTTCAATCAGGAGCAAGCGTTCGGCCAGCCTTGCTCTGACTCCGCGGTGTCTATTTGTCCAGGTATTGACGCTTCCCTTCCACACCGTTCCACTTGTCGGCGTCGGGCAGCGGTGCTTTCTGTTCATTGATTACCGGCCAATCCCTGGCGAGTTCTGCATTGAGTTCGATAAACATCTGCTGATCCGGAGGCACATCGGCATCGGCAAAGATAGCGTCAGCCGGGCACTCCGGAACACACAGATCGCAATCGATACACTCTTCCGGGTTGATCACCAGAAAATTGGGGCCTTCGTGAAACGCATCTACCGGACAAACCGTTACGCAGTCAGTATATTTGCAGCGAATGCAGTTCTCGGTTACCACATAAGTCATCGGATGTGTCCTCCTGTTACGGTTAATCCGGCCGCCCTGTACAGCATGCCCGGCCTTGAGTGCTGGCCAGCGTCAAAACAGCGCTGTAGCGCCATTGCCGCTCGTTTTGCCAACGCAGTACGCAACGGGTTTCCACCTGGCGAATATAGAGAGAACAAAGTGCGGCGCAGTGGGTGACCGGGTCAATACCAAGACAGTCGATAGTAACATGGCATGTAACTATTCAGCATAGTATGAAACAAGCCGGTAACTGTTCAGATTGCCCCTGAAATCCGTCAGTTCAAGGCGAAAAATGGGAGTTTACGCGTGTAAATGACCATTTTTCAACGCAGAAATGGCGGATTTCAGGGGTGAGCTGAATAGTT
>WFVH01000051.1 GCA_015491735.1 Gammaproteobacteria bacterium | reverse complement strand
ACTATTCAGCTCACCCCTGAAATCCGCCATTTCTGCGTTGAAAAATGGTCATTTACACGCGTAAACTCCCATTTTTCGCCTTGAACTGACGAATTTCAGGGGCAATCTGAACAGTTACCGGCTTGTTTCATACTATGCTGAATAGTTACATATCGGCAGCTTGCTGCGCAGAGCTGGCCGGTTTGAGGATTGTTCATGAGCGTAACGCTGTACTGGCACGATTACGAGACTTTTGGCGCCGATCCAAGACGGGATCGCCCCGCCCAGTTCGCTGGATTGCGCACCAATGAAAAACTCGATGAGATTGGGGAGCCGCTGGTCATCTTCTGCAAGCCGCCGCGGGATCTGCTGCCTCATCCGGAAGCCTGTCTGCTCACCGGGATTACGCCACAGCTTGCGGAAGAGAAGGGGCTTGCTGAGCCGGCGTTTATCGCCCGCATCCATGCCGAGCTGGCGCAACCTGGCACCTGCGGGGTGGGTTACAATACCTTGCGTTTCGATGACGAGGTGACCCGGTATACCCTGTATCGCAACTTTTATGATCCTTATGCCCGCGAGTGGCAGCATGGCAATTCACGCTGGGATCTCATCGATCTGGTGCGCATGACCTATGCCCTGCGGCCAGCGGGCATCGAGTGGCCGAAGCGCGATGATGGCAGGCCCAGCTTCCGGCTTGAAGATCTGACCGCCGCCAACGGTATCGGGCATGAGTCTGCACATGACGCCCTCTCTGATGTGCGCGCTACTATCGCTCTGGCGCGTCTTGTTCGTGAGCATCAGCCGCGCCTCTATGAATGGTTGTTTCAGCTTCGTAACAAACACAAGGCAGCGGAGCAGCTTGATCTGGTTCGGCATACACCGGTTCTGCATACGTCGAGGATGTACCCGGCGCAGACCGGCTGTACCACGCTGGTGATGCCGCTGGTTGTTGAACCCGGTAACGGTAACAGCGTACTGGTCTATGATCTGCGCCAGGATCCGGAACCGTTCCTGGAACTGGATGAGGCGGCCTTGCATGATCGGCTTTTTACCCGCAACGAGGATCTGCCGGAGGGGATGCCGCGGTTGCCGGTCAAGTCGGTGAAGATCAACAAGTGTCCGGCGCTTGCTCCTTGCAGCACCCTCGATGATGCAGCTATTGCGCGTATTGCCATCGATCTGGATAGTTGTACCCGGCACCGGGAGCTGTTACAGGTAAACGAGGGGTTTATGCAGCGGGTTGCGCGGGCCTATTCCGGCAGAGAATTCCCTCCGGCCGGGGATGTGGAACTGGCGCTGTATGATGGATTTCTTGGTGACGTGGATCGTGACCTGCAGGCCAGGGTGCGCGCCGCCTCTCCACAAGAGCTGGCCCAGGCAGAGTTCAGGTTCCATGACACGCGGCTGCCGGAACTGCTGTTTCGCTACCGGGCAAGGAACTGGCCGGAAACCCTCTCGGAACAGGAGATGCAGCGTTGGGAGCAGTTCCGCCTTCACCGGGTTCGTAACGGGGTGGGCGGAGACACACTGGGTCTGGATGAGTATCGTGAACGGATTGCGCAGCTGCGCAAAGTGCGGGAGGGAGACAGGAGGGCGCAACGATGTCTGGATGCGCTGGATGAGTGGGGAAACGCGTTGTGCGGTAGCGGCTAGTCCGTCGCCGGGAGTCACCCTTTGCTTTCAAATGGATCGTGTTCTGGTATGGTTGTCTGTAAATGGTGCACGGATTGCCAAGGCTAGCTGAGTAACTATACGATAACAAACATGAAAGTACCCGTTTTGATGTACCACGGCATCCACGACACACCCGATGAAGAGGGGTGTTTCGACCCGGTGTACAGCATTACCCGCCGGCAGTTCGAGCAACAGATGCGGTGGCTCGACGAGAACGGCTATGAAACCCTTCTTTATGCAGAACTGGATACCCCCCGATCCGGCAAGAACAGCGTGGTCATTACCTTCGATGACGGTGATGTCTCGAACTACACCGTCTCACTTCCCGTGCTTCAGCAGCTCGGTATGACCGCGGAGTATTTTATCACTACCGACTGGATCGGCACAGCATGTTATATGAATGCCGAGCAGCTCCGGGCGTTGCATAGGGCAGGGATGGCTCTTCAGTCACATGCAAAAAGCCATCGCTATCTCAATGACCTTGCAGAAAAAGATCTGGAGGATGAGCTGATCGGCAGTAAACGGAGGCTTGAGCAGATCATTGGCAGGCCGGTTACCGGTCTGGCTCTCCCTGGCGGGCGGGGAGGGGTCAAGGTGCTCCAGATCGCCAGGGAGTCGGGGTACCGTTATGTTTGCAATTCAGAGCTTGGCATCAATACTGCCCATAGCGATCCGTTCTCCCTGAAGCGGATAGCCATTACCCGGCAGATGAGTCTGGAACAGTTCAGGCGGCTCGTTACCGGAAACCGGTGGGAGATTGGGCGGCGGTTACTGCGTCAACGCATGCTCGATGGTATGAAGAGGGTGTTGGGCAACACGCTGTATGAGAGAGTGCGCAGCCGGTTCCTGGATGGATGATGGAAGCGCTGTTCTGGATTAGCCTCGTTTTTCTTTTCTACACCTATCTGGGTTACCCTTTACTGATGGTGCTGTGGGCGCGCCTGCGCCGTGAACCGGCTGAAAAAGAACGGGTGCTCCCTTCGGTGACGGTCGTGATAGCGGTTCACAACGAACAGGACAGGGTCAGGGGGCGGTTGGAAAACATTTTCTCCCAGCGCTATCCGCAACAAAAGCTGGATGTCGTCGTTGTTTCCGATGGTTGTACCGACGGGACAGTCAGCGTATTGAGAGCGTTCGATCACCCGCGTCTGACAGTGATCGAACTTGCAGCCAACCAGGGTAAGGCGGTGGCATTGAATCACGGCGTTGCGGCTGCAACCGGAGAGGTGATCGTGTTCACCGACAGCCGTCAGCGGTTTGATCCGGATGCGATTGAGTTGCTGGTACAGCCCTTCGCTGATTCCCGTGTGGGCGGCACTACCGGGGAGCTGGTTCTGTGCGAATCGGACAAGGAGGGAGAGCCAAAAGGGGTGGGGCTGTACTGGCGTTACGAAAAGGCGCTCCGCGCGGCGGAGAGCGCCGTGGATTCGACGGTTGGGGCCACGGGCGCAATCTTCGCGATTCGGCACCGGCTATTTGAACCGCTGCCAAAAGGTTTGATTCTGGACGACGTGCTGACACCGCTGAACGTCACCGCTCGCGGATACCGGCTGAAAATGGTGAGAAACGCCATCGCTTTCGACTATCTGAGCAGTTCAGCAAAAGATGAGTTTCATCGCAAGGTGCGTACGTTGGCCGGAAACGTTCAGTTGATCCAGCTTGCTCCCTGGGTCATGAACCCTTTCAGGAACCGGCTTTTTTTCCAGTGGTTTTCTCACAAGATTTGCCGGCTGATTGCGCCCTATGCCTTGCTTGGACTCCTGATTTCCCCGTGGTTCGCGGGAAAACCGGGCTATCTGATTTTCGGGCTGTTGCAATTGCCCGGTTATGCGGTCGCTCTGCTTGGTATCCGTATCATGATGCGGGGTGGCAACGCGGGTTTTACCGGTGTTCCAGCCAGTTTTCTGATGTTGAACGGGGCTGCGGTGGCAGGTCTGCTCTCGGTTATGTTTGGGCGGACGGGTAATTTGTGGAAAAAAAGCTGAGTTGGCTCGATCAATCACCTGCCGGTGTGCGCCAATCGAATGTGTAACCTGACCGGATGGCGGCTGTTATTCCTCAACCCGCTTGATATTTCCCACGAACAGGATGTTGTCGAAGGTTCTTTTCAGGGTTTTGCTGTGAAAATCCTTCATGACAACCCCTTTCGAATAACGGATCTGTTCACCGGCTTCCAGCTCCATGTGAGGTACTGCGAGCCACTCCTTCGAGCCGCTCTTGTCCACTTCGATATAGGTGTAGCCTCCACTTTGCAGCACAGTCAGGACGCGGCCGAGATTGGGCAGGTTGACCGGTTTGGTTTCGTCACCCTGCTTTGCACCCGGCAGTGGGGGATGTCCTGCAGGAAGCTCGGCCAGAACCGGAGCAGCAATCAGAATCATCGATATAAAAAAAAACTGATACTTCATGGTATTACTATCCTTTTGTTGTGTTATTGCCAGGCTGAAAAAGCCTCCGGAGGCATCCCGGCAGAGGGATTATACCGGATTTTGCCCTTTGCATCGTCTTAAGGGTTGCCGGGTCAATCGACAGACAGCAGCGCAAATTTATTTGACAAAAAGACTTACCTGCGTGAAAAAATCAGCTACAATGGAAATACTCCCGTCGATCGCTACCAGTTCGCCGCGGAGTGTTTGATTATATGTTAAAGAGAGATTTGATTATGTCAGAACGTGAAACAGGTACGGTAAAGTGGTTTAACAATTCCAAGGGGTATGGGTTCATTCAGCGAGAGCAGGGAGATGATGTGTTCGTTCACTTCCGCGCTATCAAAGGAGATGGTTATCGTACCTTGGAAGAAGGTCAGCAGGTGGAGTTTTCCGTTACTCAGGGGCAGAAAGGTCTCCAGGCCGAAGAGGTGCTCCTTCTGTGACTCGGTGGGTTCTGGTGAACATCTGCTTTTGAACAGGACAATTGAAAAAAAGCGCTGGCGATGTCAGCGCTTTTTTTTGATCGGGGTGTTGTGTTGCCGGCTTGGAGCCCGGTTATCCTGGTCGGGACTGCACGGGGCAACGGAGTGAGGTAGTTGGCATGGAGACGATGGCTCTTTGGGAGCAGGTGCTGCTGGGGTTATTGGTCGCTGTCGTTCTGGTCTGGTTTTTCCCCGGATTGAAACGGACGATGAAAGATGCCCCCAAGGCGAAGGCCGGTGACTGGAAAGGGGTGCTGGTTCCCATCGGTGTCGTCATTCTGTTTGTGCTGCTGCTGTTGTCTCTGGTCTGATTGTTGCGAGGATAAGGGTACATGTGCGCTTACCATCATGTTCTGCTTGCCGTCGATTTCCAACCGGGTGTCGAGGAAGTTTGCCAGCGCGCCCGGGAAATGACGAGAGCCGGCAGTTCCCGCCTGAGTGTCATTCATGTGATAGAGCCGATGGTCATGACCCCCCCCTATGAAGGCATGTCGCCGCTGCCGGTAGAGTTCGAGCAGCAGATGCTGCAATCTGCGCGGGACTCACTTCAGCAGTTGCTCGACAGGGAGGGGTTGGCGGATGCACAGTGGACGGTTGAGGTGGGTGCGATCAAATGGACCATTGTCGGCTATGCCAGGGAGCAGCAAGTTGATCTGATTGTCATTGGCAGTCACAGCCGTCACGGGTTGGAGCGCCTGCTTGGTTCAACGGCAAACGGCGTGCTTCACGCGGCTCCATGCGATGTCTTGGCGGTACACATGGAAAACGGCTAGCTTCCACAACTGTTTTTCCCCGGCGGGATGGAACAAACCGGGGTTTGCGGGAGTGCTGAACCCCTCAATCCGGAGGTCTTTCCGGGAGGAGGGTTGGGCCGCCATTTGCGGCGTTGCGCTGGCTTGCCATAGGAGTGCCATGGCAGCGCCATCGCGCCTTGCGACTGATCACCCAACCCTCTGCTGAAGGCCGCTTTACTATCGATTGTCCTGGTAATGGTCTATCATTGGAGACGGATAGAAAAAAAGGATGCAGGACAGCAATATCCGATTTATTGGAAAGTGGTAATATTTGGAGGCGGCTACGAAGATAACCCCGACATTTCTCCGTTCAAGGCGAGAAACATGAGTCTGCGATGGTAACTGACCATTTTTTGATGCGGAGAGGGTGGATTTCAGGGGTGCTGAGAGGTTGTCTTTATTCTTTGGCGCCATGCCAACGATGGCAAGCCGGAATCCGGCGTCCGGACGGTCGTCGCGAACGAGGGAACGTGGCATCTCTGGCAGGCTGTGCTCCGGTGTGGCGGGAATGACGAACGAGGGGGTTCATCCAGATGAAGTTACCGTTGCAAATCACCGCCAGGAATATCGAGCTTACCGAGGCTATTGAAAGGGCAGTAAGGGACAGAGCGCAAAAACTGGAGCGTTTCTGCGACAGGATAGTGAGCTGCCGTGTGGTTGTGGAGGCACCCCACCGCCATCAGCACAAGGGGGTTTTGTATAATGCATGCATCGATATCACCGTTCCGGGTTCCGAGGTGGTGGTCAAGCGGGAGCAGCATGAGGATCTGTACGTGGCCATTCGTGATGCCTTCGACGCGGCAAGACGTCAGTTGCAGAACATCTCGCAAAAACGGCGTGGTGACGTCAAGTCCCATACCCGGCCCGGCGAAGGGCAGATTATGGCGGAGGCGTAAGGTTCTGTTGCGGATCCAGGCGGCTGTTTGCTTCTCTATCCCGTCGGGATGAACAGTTCCAGCAGGTTGTTCAAATAGCGCCTGCCCAGTTCGGTGGGGCGGATGTTGAGCCGATCCCGGCCGATCAACCCTTTCTCAATTGCTGTCTCCAGCGTAGCATGCAGTGTGTGCGGAGGTAGCCCGGTTTGGGCTGCAAACAGCCGTTTTTCAAACCCTGCGGTGAGGCGTAATGCGTTCATCATGAACTCCAGCACTATGTCACCGGGTTGCAGAGACGTTCTGCTCTGGATACAGCCGGGAGAACCGGCGCGGTCGATATATCGCTTCGGATGACGAACCTTTGCCAGCCGGGTGATGGTCTGCTTCTGGGCGTTGGTCAGTTTGCTGTGGGCTCCTGCGCCGATTCCCAGGTAGTCACCGAACCGCCAGTAGTTGAGATTATGCCGGCATTGGCTGGCATCTCTGGCATAGGCCGATACCTCATACTGGACGTAGCCGTGACTGCCCAGAAACTGTTTTGCCTGCTCCTGCATCTGCCAGGCGTTTTTTTCATCGCAGGGTGAGGGGGGCTCGTAATGGAACGGGGTGTGCGGTTCGATGGTGAGCTGATAGCAGGAGATGTGATCCGGTTGCAGATCAATGGCTGTTTGCAAATCGTCAAGGGCGTTTGCCACTGTCTGCCCCGGCAGGGCAAACATCAGATCCAGATTGATGTTTTCAAAGCCCGCAAGGCGAGCCAGTTCATAGGCGTGGCGGGCTTGCTGGCCGTTGTGAATACGTCCCAGCCTGCGCAAGGCGTCATCATCGAAACTCTGGACGCCGATAGAGAGACGGTTGATTCCGGCAGTATGAAAAGCCTCGAATTTCGCTGCATCGCCGGTGCCGGGATTGGTTTCGAGGGTGATTTCCGCTTCAGGAGCGATCCGTAAACAGGCGCGCAGTTGTGACAGCAGGCGGTCGATACCGCGTCCGGAGAGCAGGCTGGGGGTACCACCACCGATGAATATCGTGTTGATGGGGCGCCCCCATATCAATGGAAGATCATGCTCAAGATCGGCCATCAGCGCATCCAGGTATCTCTCTTCGGGGATTGAATTACCAGCTATCCGGTGTGAGTTGAAATCGCAGTAGGGGCACTTGTGAAGACACCAGGGGATGTGAATATACAGACTCAACGGCGGCAGGGTGGTAAAACGGGGGCTATCGGCCGCCATCACTGGTTCTGGTAGCATCGGCAGTAGGGCCTTGTTCATGGCGCGCTATCAACCCGGTGGCCAGGTAGATTGGTGGCCGGGCTAATAATAACCGAACAGTGCGCCAAGCTCCTGCTTTAACTGCGCCAGTGCCTGCCCGCGGTGGCTGACGCGGTTTTTCAGCGCCGGTTCGAGCTGGGCGCTGCTGCAACCGGCATCGCGAACGTAGAATACCGGATCATAGCCGAAGCCATGGTCTCCCCTGGGTTCGTGAAGAATCATCCCCTCCCAGATCCCCCGGCAGATAACAGGGCAGGGGTCACCGGCATGCCGTATGAAGACCACCAGACAGTGGAAGCGGGCGGTGCGCTGTTCTTCAGGAGTGCTCTGTAACGCTCGCAGCAGTTTGTCGATATTCTCCGTATCGGTGGCCGCCGGGCCGGCATATCTCGAAGAGTAGATTCCCGGCGCCCCGTTGAGCGCATCGACCTCCAGGCCGGAGTCGTCGGCCAAGGCGGGAAGTCCGGTATGCAACGCTGCATTGCGTGCCTTCAGCAGGGCGTTTTCCACGAAGGTCAGGCCGGTTTCCTCAATAGCGGGCAGTGCAAACTCCGCTTGGGAAAGGATTCCGGTATCAGGCGTTTCCAGCAATTGCCTGAACTCCCGAACCTTGCCGGCGTTGCTTGTGGCCAGTACTATGCGCCGCATCCCGCCTCCAGCGACTCATGTTGTTTGGTTATCAGCTGCCTGATGGCGGTTTGCGCCAGATCCAGCATCCTGTTCAGTTCATCACGGCGAAAGGCATGGCCTTCGGCCGTTCCCTGAATCTCGATGAATGCGCCGGCTTCGTTCATGACCACGTTCATGTCGGTTTCAGCGGTGGAGTCTTCCGTATAATCCAGATCCGCCACGGCCTGTCCGCCGACGATACCGACCGAAATGGAGGCAACGTGGCCATGAATGGGATTTTTCCTGATAATCCTTTTGTCGAGCAGATGCCTGGTTGCCTTTACCAGCGCCACATAGGCACCGGTGATGGAGGCGGTACGGGTGCCGCCGTCTGCCTGGATGACATCACAATCCACCGTAATGGTGCGTTCTCCCAGAGCGGCCAGGTCGACCACCGCACGCAGCGAACGGCCAATCAGCCGCTGGATCTCCATTGTACGCCCCCCTTGCCGCCCCTGAGCCGCCTCGCGCCGCATTCGTTTGCCGGTAGAACGCGGCAGCATGCCATACTCGGCTGTTACCCAGCCCTGACCGCTCCCTTTGAGAAACCTTGGTATCTGCTCGTCCACGCTTGCGGTGCAGATGACCCGTGTGTCCCCGAACTCGATCAGTACCGACCCTTCGGCGTGTTTGGTGTAGCCGGTGGTAATTTTGACCGGGCGTATCTGCTCCGGGGTGCGTCCGTCTGCTCGCATGTTTGATATCCTGCCGCCAGTTTGTTTGTGGTTACGAATGGTGGATAATTATAGCCGGAATCGGTTCGGTTCGGTTAGACTATTTCGCTCCCATGCCGAAAAATGCGCAGCGGCCACCCAGAATTTTTTTACCCGGCAGCGATATAGGTTCTTTCGCCGGGTTGATAGCAATCGAGGAGCGTAACTATTCAGCTCACCCCTGAAATCCGCCATTTCTGCGTTGAAAAATGGTCATTTACACGCGTAAACTCCCATTTTTCGCCTTGAACTGACGAATTTCAGGGGCAATCTGAACAGTTACCGGCTTGTTTCATACTATGCTGAATAGT
>WFVH01000050.1 GCA_015491735.1 Gammaproteobacteria bacterium | reverse complement strand
GTCAATGGCGTCTTCACGGAGTCCAGTCTCCAACGGGTGGTCATCATCCACGCAGAAAGCTCCTTGGCGGGCATCGGTTTGCAAACATAGTAGCCCTGTATCACGTCACATCCAAGATCGGCGATCATGTTCCATGTTGCCTCGTCTTCCACTCCCTCGGCGACGACGGTCAAACCAAGATTGTGAGACAGGCTGGCAATCAAATGAACGATTTTTGCGTCGCTTTCGCCCTGCATCATTTCCTGCACAAAACTCCGATCAATTTTAAGCTCACTGACCGGCAGGGTTTTCAGGTAGGCGAGTGATGAATAGCCGGTTCCAAAATCATCTACCGACAAGGCAACACCCATCTCCTGCAGCTGTTTTAATGTGGCAAGGGCCACGTCGGGATCAAGCATCAGGTTACTTTCGGTTATTTCCAGTACCAGTCGTTCAGGCGAAACCTTCCATTTTTTCAGAAGCCGCTGCACCTGGCTGGGCAGATCCTTGTCCAGCAGGTTATGAACGGAAAGATTGACCGATACGGTGAAATTGTGCCCTTGCAATCGCCATATACTGGCCTGCTGCAACGCCTGGTTGATTGCCCAGACGGTCAATGGCCGGATCAAACCGGTCTGCTCCGCCAACGGAATGAACTCCATCGGGGGCAGCAAACCCTGCTGCGGATGCTGCCAGCGTACCAGCGCCTCTACGCCAATGATATCTTTCTTGGCTATGTTTATCTGCGGCTGGTAATGAAGAACCAGCTCTCCGGCCGATATTGCCCGGCGCAGATCCCCCACCAGTTTCAAACGGCGCACGCTGTAGGGGTCGCTTTCGCTCTTGTATACGGCAAAACCGCTTTTCCGCTGTTTTGCATGACGCATGGCGACATCCGCCCGCCGCATCAACAGAGAGGTATCCCTGCCATGATCCGGAAAGGCGACCATGCCGATACTGATGCCTATATCAATCTTCACGCCATCAATATCGACGGGGGACTGGAAAATCTGTTGAATTCTGCGCACAGCCTCCATCGCCCGCCGCGCTCCCGAGGATAGCAACAAGACCACAAATTCACCCCCGCCGGGATGGCTGATGAAACAGGAGTCGCCCAGTGCTGCCCGGAGCCGGTCAGCAACCTCTCTCAGTACAGCGTCACCGACCTCATGGCCAAGCGTGTCGTTGATCTCTCCAAGGCGATCCAGATCCAGCAACATGACCACAAAAGGCTCTTTCTCCCTGCTTGCCTGTACAATTGCCTGATTGATACGGCTATCCAGGCGCTTGCGGTTTGGCAGTCCCGTCAGGCTGTCATGCGTTGCCAGATGTTCCAGTTCCTTGATATGACGTTCCTGGATTGCGGCGCGAGCCTGGCTCTCTTCCGCAACCAGCTCGCGCCATTTGCCCATCTGATTTTCCGCCCGCCCCAAAATGATGTAGAACAACCAGGTCAACCCTGCTCCAATCAGCAGAGCAGCCACCGACATTATCTTGATGAGATCGATTGTGTTGTGATAGCGGATAGTTATGTCATCCACTACCAAAAGGTATCCTACGATATGGTGCCGTTTATCCTGTATGGGTATCTGTCCGACGCGGAAATGACTCTCTCCAACCGAAACATTCACCACGCCAAGCGGTTTACGCTGCAGCTGCCGAATGGCCGCTTCTAGCTGCTGTTTGGGAAGCAGGGAGCGGGTCCAGAACGGTACAACCAATCCGGGGAACTGATCCCAGGCAGGCCGCCCCTCTTGTTGTGCCCGCTCTTCCCACAGCGCCCGTTTCAGGTTCTGTTTGCTCAGGCCGACATAGAGATCGACCTGGCCAATCGCAGCCACCTGCTGGAACAGCGTATCAACGTTTTCTCCAACCTCGATATAGCCCAGCAGTCTTTTGTTCTGACGAACCGGGAGCACGGCACGCAAAACCAGCTGGCCTGTTACATCGAGCTCCACCCCGTAGGCGGGCCTGCCACTTTCCATTGAATCCAGGACATTGAGGGTGGTTATCTTGTCGCCGTGACGGCCTGGCTCATGCACTCTAACCAAACTAATCCGTTTGGCGTCAAGAAACGCCAGGTGGGTTATGTGGTGACGGGATTGCAGGCGCTGGAACAGTGGTTTGGCCGCCCTTAACAGCCCTTTCCTGTCCCGTTTGCGCAGCGTATGAATAATACGCCTGTCTGCGGTAACCAACTCCAGCGCGCTTTGCAGCTGCTCGATATGCTCTTGAAGCAGTGCCTGGTAGGTTTGCTCTATGGTCTGCAGGTTGTCTACCAGTTGCTGGTCGATGTTTCTGTTCTGCTCCCGATAGGCTCCGAACAAAAACAGAACGAACAAAACGACTCCACCCACGACAAAGGGTAAGATAATCCGGAGTTTGAGTCTTATATTCGTCATAAATCTCTGATCGGTTAAAACCGCGCTCTATCATCCCTGTCTCCCTCATGCCGGGTATAAAACTGATGGTTCCGCACAATCATATGCAGGTATCCAGGCAAACATGTCCGGAAAAGATCACGCCAAGCCCCCACCTGTTTCCGGAATCCATGGGAAAGACGGGTTCTCTACCGCCGCATCCCTTAGCCACTTTCGCAACCACTTTATCGGCGACTGGCAGCAATTCCTTAAGAATATTCTCCGGGAAAGCGCCCGGTTCCGCCGCGTATCTATCAATGATCAATAGTAACTATTCAGCTCACCCCTGAAATCCGCCATTTCTGCGTTGAAAAATGGTCATTTACACCAGTAAACTCCCATTTTTCGCCTTGAACTGGCGGATTTCAGGGGCAATCTGAACAGTTACCGGCTTACTTCATACTAAGCTGAATAATTACGATCAATATTGCCCCGGCACACCTGTCATTAATCCGGCAACAATAGATACCGCACGCTTGAACCCCCTAACGATTTGATTGCAAAGGACAGCCCTCAGTGTATTTGCTCATAGCAAGGGCGTTGCCATTACATTACCGGCGGGCCGCCGTCCCCGAGCCAAGCCGGTGTTGTGGCTCTGAGCACCGGATAACTTATATTCGACTGAGAATGACAGTGAATTCAGACAGTAAACCGGGGGGAAGGGCGCCTCGAGAAAGGGAGCGGAGATGGGAAAGCCGGTTTTTTTGAGAACCAGTACTCTTTCAAGGTAATAAATCAGGCGGCTCTGCTTGGGTGTGGCGCGTTCCCCCGTCAACACAACGGCTGTAATCCAGCCAGCGACACCATCAACCATTTGGCGCCGCCTGCCTCGAAATTGACCTGAACCCGTGCCTGCTCTCCTTCCCCCTCCAGCCGGAGAACCACACCAGGCCCAAACAGGGCGTGTTGCACCGCCTGACCCAATTCCAAACCGCTTTGTGCTGAAGAGACCCTGCCGGCAGCCGCCGATGGCCGGCAGACCACCCCTCTCATCCGAACCTCCTGAACCAGTTTCGGAGGGATTTCGCCAATGAACCGTGATGCCTTGGGATAGGTCTCCTTGCCATGCAACCGGCGACGCTCTGCAAAGGTGATATAAAGAACCCGCATCGCCCTGGTCATTCCGACATAACAGAGGCGGCGCTCCTCCTCCAGCCGGGCCGGATCTGCAACCGACATGCGGTGGGGGAACAGCCCCTCCTCGACACCCACCAGGAATACCAACGGAAACTCCAGTCCTTTCGCCGAATGCAACGTCATTAGCTGAACACAATCCTCCCAGGCGTCGCCCTGCGCCTCACCTGCTTCCAGAGCGGCATGGGAAAGGAAAGCAGCCAGCCGCGGCGCTCCATCCTCCTCAGGGACAAAATTCCGCGCCGCATTCACCAACTCCTCGAGATTGTCCAATCGCGCCTGGGCTTTTTCACCCCTCTCCTTGCCAAAATGGGCGATCAAACCACTATGCTGATGAACGTGCGCTACCTGTTCCGCCAGTTCGAGTCCTTGAGTATCGTTGTCCAGCGTCTCGACAAGCCGTAAAAATCCGCCCAGTGCTTTTGCAGCCCGGGCTGTCAATCGCTGCTGCTGTTGAAGCTGCAACGCGGCCCGCCACAACGTCAGGCCGGACTCTCTGGCCAGCTCACGCACCCCCTCTACCGTACGCGCCCCGATCCCACGCGCCGGAACGTTGACTACCCGCTCAAAGGCAGCGTCGTCATTCCGGTTGTGAATCAAACGCAAATAGGCCATCGCATCCCGAATTTCGGCCCGCTCGAAAAAGCGCAATCCGCCGTGTACCCGATAGGGAATACCCTTTTGTAACAAGGCCTCCTCCAACGCCCGAGACTGGGCGTTGGAGCGGTACAATACAGCACACTCCCCGCGCAACCCACCCTCCTCCACCCATCTGTTGATCCGTTCTACCACAAAATGGGCCTCATCCAGATCATTTATCGCCCGGTAGAGATAGATGGACTCCCCCTCACCCCGGCCAGTCCACAACTCTTTCCCCAACCGGCCGCTGTTTTGGGAGATAACCGCATTCGATGCCGCCAGGATGGTTCCCGTCGAACGGTAGTTCTGCTCCAGGCGTATGGTTTTTGCGTCAGGATAATGGCGAGTGAATTGCTGAATATTCTCAATCCGGGCCCCCCGCCAACCATAGATGGATTGGTCATCATCCCCCACCGCAAACAGCCAGCCGGACGCGTCGCCGGAAGAACCTTCCCCGACCAGCAGGCGTAACCAGGCGTATTGTATAGCGTTGGTATCCTGAAACTCATCGACCAATATATGCTGAAAACGCTGCCGATAGTGCGCCAGCAATGCTGAATCATTGCGTAGCAGCTCCAGTGCCCGTAACAGCAGTTCTGCAAAATCCACCAAACCGCTCCGCGCGCAAGCCGCTTCATAGGCCTGATAGATTGTCAGTAGAACAGCGGTGCTCCGGTCACTCCGATCATCGATGCACTGGGGGCGCAGACCTTCATCCTTGCACCCATTGATGTACCACTGCGCCCGCCTGGCCGGCCATTGATCTTCATCGAGTTCGAGTTCACGGATTACCCGCTTGATGAGCCGGTATTGATCATCATTGTCCAGGATCTGAAAAGCCTGGGGCAATCCCGCCTCCCGCCAGTGGGAACGCAACAAACGATGGGCGATACCATGAAAAGTCCCGACCCATATACCCGCTGCGGGACTTTCCAGAAGTACCTCGATACGGCTCCGCATCTCTGTTGCCGCCTTATTGGTGAAAGTAACCGCCAAAATACTGAAAGGAGAAAAACGTTCCACCTGCAGTAACCAGGCAATCCGGTGAGCCAGCACTCGGGTCTTGCCGCTCCCTGCCCCCGCAACTACCAATATATGCCCCAGCGGAGCAGAAACCGCCTCCTGTTGCGCATCGTTCAACGGATCGAGCAAATAAGTAATATCCATCATTAAAAATCTAGCAGGAACATCTGAATGGCAATCATGGAATTGTATCCTTTGTTCGCCATCGTTTACAGGTGGCTTGAAATTTGATGACGAGCAATATTGGAACCAGGGATTGCTATCTTGTAAAGTTTCCCTGAAAATGGCCGAAAGGCAAGGATGCAACAGGAAAATTGTCTGTAACTGCCAAGCGAGTTGCAAATTTGCCAGTTCAAGGCAGAAAATGTGGGTTTACAGCCAGTAGATGACCATTTTCTTCAACGCAGAAGTGGCCGATTTGGAGGCTAGCCCAGGCAGTTACGGTTCTCTTTTCCTGATCGCCTGACCCGGAAGCGCCCAATGTCTGTTTTCTGGAGAAATGCATCATGCCACAAACGGTTCATATCAACCCTGCTCAAAATGGCTCTTCCGCGCTACAGCACCTTCTCTACATTGAAGATGAACCCGGTATTCAGGAGATTGTCAAACTGACCCTTGAGGATCAGGGGCAGTTTACCGTTCTCAGTTGCAACTCCGGCAGCGAGGCCATCGCAATGGGGGCGGCATTCAAACCCGACCTGATTCTGCTGGATGTGATGATGCCGGGTATGGATGGCGTCACCACACTGAAGGCATTACGCCAGATCCCTGAACTCGCTTCCACTCCCGCCATTTTCATGACTGCAAAAAACGACTCGGGAGAAATAGCCGCATTGAAGGCTCAAGGAGCCATAGCCGTCATCGCCAAGCCCTTCGATCCGTTTACACTTTGTGATGAAATCAGAAGCGCTTGGCATCTCCACTCTGCCGGTTAGGTTCCATTGCCAATAAGCCTTGTCTATCAAAGCAGAAAAATCCCGGATTTGTTAACCCGGCAACAATCGATCGGCAGTACAAGAAGTAACCGGAAATGAGATCAGATACAGGCGCTTTGCAAAACCGGCTGCAAGCGCTACAACAGCGGTATTCGCGCGATCTTCCAGACAAAATCCGCCACCTGGAAGAAACGTGGTTGCGTTTCATTGAGCAGGGTAACCAGGATGCCCTTGCCTCTCTGCTCCATGAAGCCCACAACCTGACCGGTTCAGGCGCTGTGTATGGCTATCACCAAACCAGCAAAACAGCCCGTGAGCTGGAACGGCTCCTCATCACCCTTCAGAAATCTCAACGCCCCCCCGGCCCGGCTGACCGGCAGCGTATCGAACACTGTCTCCAGGCGTTGCACCACTCTGTACATAAACCGACGCCGTCCACTACTCCACCGTAACCGACTTGGCCAGATTCCGCGGCTGATCGACATCAGTGCCTTTTATCAAGGCAACGTGATACGAAAGCAGTTGCAGCGGAATGGTAAATACAATGGGCGCAATCTCGTCATCGGTAGGAGATATGTCAAAAATCTGGATTCCGTCTCCACTATCCATCTCTGCCAGCGTATCGGCAAAAACGATCAACTCGCCCCCCCGCGCCCGCACCTCCTGAAGGTTTGATTTAAGCTTTTCCAGCAACTCGTTATTGGGGGCCACCACAATCACCGGCATATCTGCGTCCACCAGCGCCAGGGGGCCATGTTTCAACTCACCGGCCGGGTAGGCCTCTGCATGGATATAGGAGATCTCCTTGAGCTTGAGTGCCCCCTCCATCGCCACCGGGTATTGCGCTCCCCGCCCCAGAAAAAGGGCATGGCTCTTGTCGGCAAACCGCTCTGCCAGCCTTTCGATGGTTGGATCGAGGCGCAATACCTCTTCAATGCGCCGCGGCAAACTCTCCAGTTGCCCGACCAGCCGGGCCTCTTCCTGCTCCGTCATTCCGTGGCGGCGCCCCAGCACGATCACGAGCAGCATCAGTGCTGCCAGCTGGGTGGTAAAGGCCTTGGTGGAGGCGACACCAATCTCGGGACCCGCCCGGGTCATCAGGGAAAGATCAGACTCGCGCACCAACGAACTCTCTGGTACGTTACAGATGGTAAGCGACTTTCCAAAGCCCAACCGCTTGGCCTCCTTCAGGCCGGCCAGCGTATCCGCGGTCTCTCCCGACTGGGAGATGGTCACCACCAGCGAATTTCGCCGCACCACCTGTTTGCGGTAGCGGAATTCACTGGCCACTTCGACGCTACAGGGTATGCCAGCCAGGGATTCCAGCCAGTAACGCCCAATCTGACCCGCATGATAGCTGGTGCCACAAGCGATGATATGCACACCCTGAACCGTGTCGAAAATCTTGCCGGCACCGGGACCAAAGGCCTCCTCCAGAACCCCTCTTCCGCTGATTCTCCCTTCCAGGGTGTTGGCGATGGCCTGGGCCTGTTCGAAGATCTCCTTCTGCATGTAGTGACGGTAGTTTCCCCGTTCCGCCGCATCCGCAGTCAGCTCGCTCTCCCGCACCGGCCGCTCTACCCGCCTGCCGGCGCTGTCATAAATGGTCAGCGCATTACGGCCAATATCGGCAATATCACCCTCTTCGAGAAAAACAAAACGCTGTGTTACCGGCAGAAGCGCTGCCACATCCGAAGCGATGAAGTGCTCGCCGATACCAATACCAATGACCAGCGGACTACCCAGCCGCGCGGCAACCAGCCGTTCTGGCTCCGCCGTGCTCACGACGCCCAGCGCATAGGCTCCCTCCAGATCGGCAACGGCAGACCGTACCGCATCCAGCAGATCCTTACCCGCTTCCAGATAGTGGTGTACCTGGTGGGCCACCGTCTCGGTGTCTGTTTCGGAGGTAAAGCAGTACCCCGCCGCTTTCTGCTGCTGTCTCAGAGTCTCGTGATTTTCGATGATACCGTTATGCACCACCGCGACGCTTTCCTTGCAGACATGGGGATGAGCATTAGATTCAGTCGGTTTGCCGTGTGTCGCCCAGCGGGTATGGGCGATACCTGTATGCCCATGCAGCGGATGCCGTTCCATACCGGACTCCAACGTACTGACTTTACCCACGGCACGCAGACGATCCAGCATCCCTTCGGAATCAAGCACGGCGATACCGGCCGAATCGTAGCCACGGTACTCCAGGCGCTTCAGACCCTCCAGAAGAATTGGAGTAACATCCCGTTCGGCGACAGCGCCAACAATACCACACATAGTTTTATGCTCCTTTGTCGTAACGACTCAGCAAGTTGCAGGGTTTGAAAATAACTGTTCAGATTGCCCTGAAATTCGTCAGTTCAAGGCGAAAACGGCAAGCTCGCAGACCATTTTTCAGCGCAGACATTGTGAATTTCCGGAGCCAGCCAGCAGAGAAGTTACCCTTCATCTATCTTCTTGACAGGCCGGTGCCAGCCTTGAACCGTTTTTTGCCGGGTACGGCTCAAGGTTAGCTCTCCTGCCGGTGTATCGTGTGTGATGGTCGAACCCGCACCGATAGTTGCTCCTGAACCCACCTCAACCGGCGCAACCAGCTGGGTATCCGAGCCAATGAAAGCATTGTCACCAATGATGGTACGGTGTTTGTTCGCCCCATCGTAATTGCAGGTGATGACGCCAGCACCAATATTGACACTCTTGCCAACCGTCGTATCACCAACATAGCTAAGGTGGTTGATTTTGGAACCGGTCTCTACCAGACTCTTTTTCACCTCCACGAAATTGCCGATGTGAACCCGGTCGGACAGGCGAGTGTCCGGGCGAATCCGCGCAAACGGCCCGATATGGCACTCAGTACCGATATCTGCCCGCTCCAGAACGCTGTGGCTGCTGATCCGTGTTCCTGCCCCGATGGAGACATCATGCAGATAACAGTTAGGCCCAACGAAAACACCATCACCCAGAACCACCTTGCCCTCCATGACAACGTTCACGTCGATAACCACATCCCGTCCGGCGGTCAAGGCGCCGCGCAGGTCAAAACGCTGTGGATCCAGCAGCGTCACCCCGGACATCATCAGCTCTTCATTCTGACGGCGCTGGAAATCGCGCTCCAGCTCCGCAAGCTGAACCCGGTTGTTGACACCCATCACCTCGGCCACCTCACCGGGGTTGACCGTATTGACGGTAACCCCCTCACTCGCGGCGCGGGCAATGATATCGGTCAAATAGTACTCACCCTGGGCATTGTCGTTATCCAGCGCACCCAGCCAACGGCGCAGAGCATCAGCCCTGACAGCCAACATGCCGGTATTGACCTCCTGAATGGATCGCTGCTCTTCCGTTGCATCCTTCTCCTCGACGATAGCCTGCACTTTTCCCGCCCCATCTCGCACGATACGGCCATAGCCTGTCGGCTCGGGAAGCCGGGTGGTAAGCAAGCCAAGACCATCTTGCGCCGCCATCGCCAACCGCTGTAGAGTGGCCCCTGTTATCAGCGGCACATCGCCGTACAACACCATTACCGTATGATGCCCGGGAATATCCGGCATCGCTTGATTGACGGCATGGCCGGTGCCCAGCTGCTCGGTCTGTTCCACCCAATGAACCGCTTGATCCGCAAGACGGGAACGCACGGTCTCCCCTCCATGACCATAAACCACATGGATGGCGTTGGCGGTCAATGCTTTCGCAGCCTCAATAACATGTTGAAGCATCGGTTTCCCTGCAACCGTATGTAACACTTTGGGCAGTTCCGAACGCATGCGCGTCCCCTGACCCGCGGCAAGAATAACTACACTGAGTTCTGACATAACCAGATTGCTAATCCACGTTGTTTGTTATGCATGTATGTTCTCCCGCGCCCGGTTAACTGATAAAACGGCGGCTTTCCAGTTAATCCGTTGATTTCAGCAATTAGTCTTTGCAAAAACTGCGCTCAAACCAACGCCACCGGGAGACAACCATCACCGATTTGTTTCGCTGTATAAAGCTGGGTTGTAACTATTCAGCATAGTATGAAACAAGCCGGTAACTGTTCAGATTGCCCCTGAAATTCGTCAGTTCAAGGCGAAAAATGGGAGTTTACGCGTGTAAATGACCATTTTTCAACGCAGAAATGGCGAATTTCAGGGGTGAGCTGAATAGTT
>WFVH01000049.1 GCA_015491735.1 Gammaproteobacteria bacterium | reverse complement strand
AACTATTCAGCTCACCCCTGAAATTCGCCATTTCTGCGTTGAAAAATGGTCATTTACACGCGTAAACTCCCATTTTTCGCCTTGAACTGACGAATTTCAGGGGCAATCTGAACAGTTACCGGCTTGTTTCATACTATGCTGAATAGTTACATCACGGGTAACTCTCCCGGGCGGAACTTCAGGCGGCGGCCGATACGAACGGATCCGAATAGATGTCCTTGAGGGAGGCGCCGGCAAGAAAGGTTTTTTCCTTCGTTGGTATGACCATCTCTTCGTGACCACACAGGTAGACGCGCCATCCGGAGAGATCGTCCCGGTCGGCAAGGGCCTTCTGGTTCTCCCGTCCGGAGAATATGCCTTTGGGGACGGAGTCCTGCCCGACACAGGGGTAGTAGAAAAAATTATCGGTTTTTTCAGCAATGGCGCGCATAACCTCCACCATATAGAGGCCATCGACAACGCTGCTGCCGTGATACAGGTGGATTTCGCCCTGGTGATTTTGATGCAGAGCGTCCTTTAGTATGCCATACAGTGGTGCAAGTCCCGTACCTGTCCCTATCATCAACAGGGGTTGTTTGGGGTTTCCGGGAGTATAAAAGCAGTCTCCGGCGGGCTGGCTGATAGAGACCCGATCCCCGGTTTTCAGACAGGTGTTGGCCCAACCGCTGACCTTGCCATTGGGTACATGGCGAATGTGAAGCTCCAGAAAAGGCTCCTCTTTCTGGCTGGCAATGGAGTAGGCCCGGCCAACGCCATCGGGATTGTACAGATTGAGAAACTGGCCCGGGATGTAGTCATAGGTATCCGGGCGCTGCAAGCGCAACCGCAGTACTTCCGGACTGAGCATGTCGTGGGCCAGTACCTTGGTTTCCAGCGTGTTCCCGTTCTCTTTTCCCAGCCGTGCTATTTCCAGATCCTGTTCCGGGAAACAGATACAGGGGAGAAAGTGATTTTGGGCTTTTGCTGCGTCGTCAAGTCCGGATTGTGACTGGGCTGTGGGGGAGCCATCGGTAATCTGCATTTTACAGCTCTGGCAGCCGCCAGACTTGCAGCCATACTCGACGGCAACCCCCTCGCGCAGCAGGCAGTCCAGAACCGACTCTCCGGATTTGAGCGAGTAGTGATGATTTTCGAAACGGATTTTGGTCACAGTGTGTCTCTGTTGATTCTGCTGTTAACGGCACAAAACGTCGTCACGCGTGGTTTCGCAAATGGCAGCCACTTCGGATATGAGATCTTCGGCGATCCCCAGTTCGGCAAGGGTAGCGCCCAGGTTTTCCACCACGGCGTCAAAATGGCTGTCATTGAGACCACGTTCTACCAGATGGGCATGACCCTTGCGCATGTCTTCCCCGGTATAGTTGTTTGGGCCGCCAAACGCCATGGTCAAAAAGGCTTTTTGTTTGGCCGCTTGCCGATCCATGTCGACCCCCTGGAAAAAGTGGTTGATCCGATCGTCGGTGAGCACTTTGCGGTAGAAAAGCTCAACTGCGGCATCGACGGCGTTTTCTCCGCCCAGGCGGTCAAAAAGGGAGTTTGACATGAAGGTTCCTCGTAATTGGTTGTTATGAAATCAGTCGATTACAACTGCCCCGGCCCGGGACGCGTCTTTCCGTCCGCCGCCGATTGGGCCGTGCCCCGAAACAGAAGGCGGAAACGACCGGATAACCAACGGGGAGCTGCAGCGCAAGACAGGGCAATGGAAAAGTTATTAACCCACCTGTTCCATCCGGCCATTGTACTACAGGCGGAGGAATCAGGGAATAGGGGAGCACGCCACCCCGGCCTTTCGCCGGGTGAAAAAAGCAAGAAAGCCGGGTTTTGGGACGGTGGCGGGATGAGCTCAGGGGGGTGGGCGGCTCCCTAACAGGAGATTGGCCAGCTCCGGGTTATCGATAAAAGGGTTTCGGCGGCCCTGCAGTTTCTGGATGATGTTATTTCGCCTGCGTTCTTCTGCGGAGGGAGGATCTTGCCGGTGCCAGCGCAGCAGCAGCGCCTTTTGCCGTTTGAACAGTGTGAGGTTGTACCGGTTGCTCATGTAGAACATGGCGCGGGCAATGTCGCCTCGTACCGCGGGCCGAGGTTCCACCACCCTTTTCCTTTTATCGATTTCAAAGTCGCATCTGCCTTTTCCGGGTTCGCCGGGGAGTTCTCCGAAGGCATACGCCCCGCGAAGTTGATTGAACTTCCTCAGTGCCGGAAAGAGATTGTGCATGTCGGCTTCAATGGTGTTGAACCGGTTACTCTTCTGGCGGCACGTTTTTCTTTTGCCGCATTTCAGGCTGTTGGCCACCCATGCCATGGGAAAGACATGCTCTGCATTGATATCGCGCCGGTAACGTTTGCCAAACGGGCGTCCGCAGTAAAGTGTTTCTCCGCCATTGGAGTAGAGACCCCCCCAGAACCGGGGTAGTGTCTCGAAGTATTCACCGTCCGGTTTCTTCCCTGCCTGGGCGCCGGTTGCGGACAGGAGCAACAGGGTGGCCAGCAAAGTTGAAAACAGGCTAGTTTTTGGTGTTTTCATAGAAGATGTAGCTGGTGGAGTAGTCACTGAACTCGAAATAGACCTTCTTTTCTCCAGGATCCTTGCGATAGTTTTGATTTTCATCCAGCACGCCGTAGCCAAAGCGGTATGGCCGGGCGGCGTCGCCGGTGCTGGTACTGATGGCGGTGGTTATCTTGTCGATATGAATAAACCGCTTGACCAGTTTGTCACCGGCATAGACATCCAGCACGCCATCGGTGCCAGTGTAGTTCTGCACCGCGCGGCCGAGTTGATTCTGCATCTCCTGGGTACAGCCTGAAACGGCCAGCAGGCCGGCAAGGGTACAGGTGGTAATAGTCGCTTTTTTCATGGTTCGTTTCCTCATGGGCCATTGGTCTTCAACTGCTTTCGCAACGATTCAGCTCACCCCTGAAATCCGCTATTTCTGCGTTGAAAAAGGGGTCATTTACACGCGTAAATTCATATTTTTCGCCTCGAACTGACGGATTTCAGGGGCAATCCGAACAGTTACCGGCTTGTTTCATGCTATGCCGGATAGTTACCTGCTTTCTAACATCTCCTGCGCAAGTTGCGCAATGTTTTTCGAACCCCCGGGTTTGCCCAGTTTTTCCCGCACAGCGGCCAGTTTTTTCCTGACGGCATGGGCATGGCCAGGCTCCTCGAGGAAGCGTGCTGTTGCCGCCGCAATCTTGTCTGCTCTGGCCTGGTGCTGGATAAATTCCGGGACAACCTGCTTTTCGGCGATGATATTTACCAGTCCAACGTTGGGGATATTGATCATGTGCCGGGCGATGGCGTAGGTCAGCGGGGAAACCTTGTATACGATAACCATCGGAACGTTCATCATTGCCACCTCCAGCGTGGCGGTTCCGGAGGCGGTGACAATGGCGTCACAGCTCTGCATGACATCATAGCCGTGCTGTTCAATCACCTTGATCTGCAGGGGTTTGCCCTGCCGGGTCGTAAACAGGTGAAGGTGCGGACTGTCTGTTTGTGCCGGCAGCGGCTCGAGCCAGGGGGCCAGATCCCGCAGGTTCAGGCTGGAGGCCAGCGGCAGCAGAAGTTGCAGATCGGGAAACTGCTGTTTGAGCCGGGCCGCGCTCCCCAGCAGTACCGGCATCAGCCGTTTGATCTCTCCACGGCGGCTGCCGGGGAGCAGACCGACTGTTTTACAATCGGGGTCGAGTCCAAACAGGTGGCGCGCCTCGCTGCGTTGCATGGTGGGCCTGGCGCTGTCAACCAGTGGATGGCCGACAAACCGCACCGGGACTCCATGTTTCTCATAGAAGGGGACTTCAAAGGGGAGCAGTACGGCCATCATGTCCACCCGTTGGGCAATGGATTTTACCCGGTGTTCCCGCCAGGCCCATACCTGGGGGCTGATGTAGTGGAGAACCTTTATCCCTAGCTGTTTCGCTGTTTTTGCCAGGCGCAGATTGAAACCGGGATAGTCAACTGTTATCAGCAGATCCGGCCGTTTACTCCGCAGCAGATCCTGCATCTGCCGCAGCAGGCGGTGCAGCCGGTGGTAGTGAAGCAGCACCTCCACCAATCCCATCACCGCCAGTTCGGATATATCGATCTGTGTGTCGACACCGGCGGCCCGCATGTTGCGTCCACCGATGCCAAAAAATGTCACATCGGGATTCAGCCTGGATAGCGCAGTGACGAGATTGGCCCCGTGCAGATCGCCGGAGGCTTCGCCAGCGGCGATCATCACCTTGCGTGAAGGGCGTTCACCCGGCAGCATGGGCCTTTATTACTTCCACAATTGTCTGGATCTGTCCGCTTTCCAGCTCGGGGTAGATCGGCAGGGACAGACAGCGCTGTGCGACCGACTCGCAGACCGGCAGCGACACGTCCCTGTACCGAGCGGCAAAAACCTCCTGCCGGTGCAGCGGAATGGGGTAGTAGATGGCGGAGCTGATGCCGGCGTTACGCAACCCCGTCATGATTGTGTCGCGGTTGGCAGTGAGCAGGGTATATTGATGATAGACATGGATGCCCTTGCCATCTTCGGCCGGTGGTGTGATGCCAGGCAGCCCGGTCAACAGCCTTGTATAGAGATGGGCCGCTGCGCGGCGCCCCTCGTTGTAGGCGGAGATGCGTTTCAGCTTGGCGCGCAGGACGACCGCCTGAATCTCGTCCAGACGGCTGTTGTAGCCGATGACGCTGTGACGGTACTGCCGTTTGGAGCCGTGGTTGCGCAGTACCTTTACTTTCTCGGCCAGTGCTTCGGAGTGGGTTGTAACCATCCCGCCATCGCCAAAGCAGCCCAGGTTTTTGCTGGGAAAGAAACTGAAGCAGCCTGCACTGCCGAAGGCGCCGGTCTGGCGGCCCTCGATGGTTGCGCCAAAAGACTGGGCGCAATCCTCGATCACCGACAAGCCGTGTCTCTCCGCAATCTTCATGACTGCCGGCATATCCACCGGCTGCCCAAACAGATGGACGGGAAGGATGGCGCGGGTGTTGACGGTTATGGCGGCCTCCACCTGGTTCAGATCGAGATTGAAGGTGTGAGGATCGATATCGACGAATACCGGTTTTGCACCCAGATAGCAGATCGCCTCAGCCGTGGCGATGAAGGTGAAAGGGGAGGTGATGACCTCATCCCCAGCTCCGATTCCTGCGGCAGCCAGCGCCAGATGCAGGGCATCGGTGCCGGAGGCGCAGCTTATGGCGTGTTTTGTTCCCAGATAGTCGGCGGCTTCCCGTTCGAACGCCTGCACATTGGGGCCGAGAATGAAATGTGCATCATCCAGCACCTGATGCAGGCCCTGCTCGATTTCGGCTTGAATTTGCCGGTATTGGGTTTTGAGATCGACCATCGGAATCATGAAACGGGTTCCTCTCTTGTCAGTTTGTCGGATATCGCCAGTGCGGCTTCCAGCGCCCGCAAACCATCTTCACCGCTGACTACCGGTGGTTTGCCGTTGCGGACGGCATCGACGAATGAACGGATTTCACTCAGCAGCGCATCCCCCTGATCGAAGGTGCGCCGTTCCGACTCGATGGCCGGAATACCGGGGTGCTGTTCGCCGTCACCCTTGCGGTAGATATCCAGCTGTTTGTTGTGGAAGTCGATAGCAATATAACTGTCGTGCTGGAACAGGCGCATCTTGCGCTCTGTCTTGACGCTGGCGCGGCTGGCAGTGACGTTGGCAACGCAACCGCTGTCAAACCGGATGCGTACATTGGCGATGTCGATATCGCTGGAAAGCACTGAAACCCCGTTGGCATCGATCTGCTGCACCGGCGAACGCACCATATCCAGAATGATATCGATGTCGTGGATCATCAGATCCAGCACCACGTTGACATCGGCGCCCCGTGGATTGAACGGTGCGAGACGGTGTGACTCGATAAACCGTGGTTCGGTAATGATATTTTCCAGGGCAAGGATGGCCGGATTGAACCGTTCCAGATGACCGATCTGCAAGACCCGCTCATGCCGTCTGGCGGCAGATAGCAGGTCACGCCCCTCGGCTACGGTGGTGGTCATGGGTTTCTCCACGAGCACATGGATTCCGTTCTCCAGAAACCATTTGGCGACAGCGTGATGCTGCTGCGTGGGAACGACAATGCTGACCGCATCCACCCGGCCGGCCAGCTGCCGGTAATCGGTGATCCCTTCCGTACCGAGTTCGCTGGCCACAGCCCGGGCTGTATCGGCGGCGGCATCACAAATGGCAACCAGTTGGCACTCTTCAAGAGCGGCATACTTTTGCGCATGGAAACGGCCAAGATAGCCGGTGCCGATGACTGCAGTTCTGAGTTTATGCATATATTGTTGTGGATTTTCGATGCCAAATGCCGCTATCTTACTATGGAATGCGGTGAAACAGGTATGGAAGAGATGGTTGGGAAAATAGGCTCTTGCTTGCTGATGGTGGTTTTGCCTCTGTTGGTGGCGTGTGGGTCGGCGCCACAGCGCGCAGAGACACCGCCCCCGGAAGGAGCCACCGGCTCCCGCTCCGCTGTAGTCGCCGTTGCCCGCTCCCTGATTGGCGTGCCGTACCGTTTTGGAGGAGCATCACCCCGGGGATTGGATTGCAGTGGCCTGGTTTACTACGCCTATCGAAGGGTGGGAATCGAGGTTCCACGCACGGTCGCCCATCAGCAGCGTGACGCCTTTCCCGTTTCGTTGACCGATCTCAAGGCCGGTGATCTGCTGTTTTTCCGGCTGAGGGGGAAGCGCGTATCCCACGTTGGAATCTATGTCGGCGATCAGCAGTTTGTTCATGCCCCCCGCACTGGCAAGCGGGTTTCCATCAACCGGTTGAGCAGCGGATACTGGGAAAAACGCCTGGTGGGAGCGGGGCGATTCTACTGATGATTTACGGCCCCGGTTAACAACGACGAGATGGCTTGCTTCCGTACTGTTCCCGGTAGAGGGATATCTTTTCCCGCCAGGCCGTCAATGCTGGTTGCTGGCCAAGGTATGCCAGCAGCGTATCCAGGTTGGCGATACTGATAACCGGGACGTTCAACTGCTGCCCGATCTCCTGGATGGCTGAGTGTTCTCCCTCCCCCTTTTCCTGGCGATCCAGTGAGATGACCACCCCGGCCAGCCGTGCACCGGCATCTTCGATGAGATTGGTGGATTCACGTATCGAAGTACCTGCGGAGATCACATCATCGATTATCAACACCCGGCCTTGCAAAGGGGCACCGACAACATTCCCCCCCTCGCCGTGATCTTTTGCCTCCTTGCGGTTGAACGCGTAGGGCAGATCCTGCCGGTGCTGTCTGGCCAGGGCGATGGCCGTGGCAGTTACCAGCGGGATGCCTTTGTAGGCAGGGCCAAACAGCATATCGAACTGAATAGTGGAGGTGACGATCGCCTGAGCATAGAATTCGCCGAGGCGGGCGATTTTTTCCCCACTATCGAACAGGCCACTATTGAAAAAATAAGGACTCGTTCGCCCCGACTTCAGCGTGAACTCACCAAAACGCAGCACCCGGCTCTCGATGGCAAACTCTAGAAACTCGGTCTGGTATTTCTGCATGACAAAAAACGGCTGGTCTACAACGGACTCTGGATAATACAGGATCTTCCGCCATTCGGACATGCCGGGTGTTGGATTCAGCGACCCCGGTACGGACTATTGTAATGCAGGCCATGAAACACCATGGTGCGGGAGGCGGATGCCAACGGCTCCGGTTCCATAAAGGGCACGATGTCCTGTTCGCAGACGGCCCCCTCCGCGGGCACGATACCATCCACGAGATAGTCGGTGACCGCCGTTGTCAGGCACTGTGAGGGTACAGCTGCCGCAGGATGTCCCCAGCCGTCGACAGTCAACAACCTGGCGTTTGGCAGCAGGTTTGCCGCGGTAACCGCGCCTCCATACGGAGTAGCCGCATCGAAGCGTGTATTGACCACAAGGATCGGGTTGGCGGTGTGTCGGTTGAACGGGCCGGCATAGCGGCTGTCTCCGGATGCTGGCCAAAAGGCACAAGCACTGGAACTCCAGGTAAAAAACGGGCCAAAATAGCCATGGATGCTTTCGGCCTTCCATGCCGCGAGCGGCCAAGCCCAAAAACTGTGCGGGTTGTCGGAGTCGCTGCACATGACGCCAAGATGGCCTGCCTCATCAAACGATTCTGCCGCATCAGGCGATCCTGCCAGTATGCTCGCATAGCGGCTGAGCACGGTGGGATCTGCTCCGGTTTCCATGGTAGCCAGGAATTGCGCGAAGAAGGGCCATGTTTGTGGGTTGTTCAAGCTCCGCGTCGTAATAAAAATCAGTCCGTCATAATCCAGCTCTGCGGGTTGGCCGTCCGGTGGTTGTACAATCAGGGGTTCGGTTTTCAGCTTTTCGGTCAGCGCGGCAAACCGCCTTGCCGAATCTCCACGAAAGGCACAACGGTCGCTTTCATCACACAAGCGGAAAAACTCACCGAGTGTGGCCATCGCGCCTGAATCACTACCCACCCGTGCGGAAACCGGTATGGTCGCGTGTTCTTCCGCCCGTCCCGTTGCCCAGGCAACCGGATCGATGACGCCATCAATCACCATTGCGCCAACATTGTCAGGAAACAGATTGGCATAGGTTATGCCCAGATAGGAGCCGTATGAGTATCCAACGAAATTCAACTGCTCGTCACCAACGGCTTGACGCAGCAGATCGAGATCACGGGCAACATCGGCCGTGGTCATATACTCCATCATCGTCAGACTGCGTTCATCACAGTTGTTGGTGAGGAACAGATCCCGCAGCCACCGGGCAGCAATCTCTTCCAGCGTCTTCGGGACTATCGCTTCGGTTCCCCGGATAGCTCGCGGCAGAAGAGGTAATGGTGAACAGACAAGTGCGCCACTGCTTGCGACGCCTCTCGGATCGAAACCGATCAGATCGTAGCGGGCGCGAACCTCGTCACTGTATAAATATGGCCCATTGTTCAGCAGAAAATCAGTGCCCGATGCTCCGGGGCCGCCGGGATTAAAAAACAGTGAGCCGATACGGCGCTCGGGATCGGTGGCTGGCAGCCGTATCAACTTGACGGATACGGATGGATTGTATTCGCTTGGCGCTGCATCGTGAATAAGCGGTATATCGACGCTGGCACACTCGAAGGGGTATCCCGATGCCTGGTAGCAGGGTTGCCACTCCACTGCTGGCAAGGAGAAGGGTGTGGCCTGGACAGAAGTCACAAAAGCCCCGGATATCAACAGGGCGAGGGAATACAGCGGTAGAGAAAATCTTGAACTACTCAATTTGAACCTCCTTGTCAAAGCTGGCTTCCCGGTATCCGCAGAACGGCTGTCCAGGGTTACCCAATGCAACAGGGTGTTCTACGGGTTTTGCCGTTTGGGTAACCGCTAACCCGGCCACTCTGTATGCTGTACCGGATGTTACGTAGTGGCCAGTCGTTTCATTTCAAATGGCCGGGTTTTCCTCTGCTTGCTGGTGCCGTATCCAGGTGTTCGGCGATGGAGCAACCCTCACCTGAAACCGCATCTTGATCCGGTGGATACAAGGGAAGCTGGTGCGACAGGGGAGGCGGGTTGGCGGCAAACCAGCTATAAGCATAGAAGCCCTTTTCGCTGAATTCAACTTGAATTGCAAACAGGCCCCTGGTCAAATATCGAAGTGGCGTCCATCATGGCAATTGTCGCCGGGCACAGACCCGGCAGATAGCCAAACTGTACAAACTTCCGGCGATCTGCCAAGGTAGAACAAGTAACCCGATGAATGTATGGGCAGGTTCCCGCTCTGGATCCGGATATCGGCAGGAGTTTTCCGGCCTCCCGGACCTTCATGCTGAATTCGGGGTATTATTCCACCTGACCCCGGGTTCAGGGATTTCGATGGTCCATTCGCAAGGAGTTCATACATGAAAAAATCCCCCCTTTTTCTGTTCATGATTTTCTTCGTTCTGCTGCCTCCACTCTCTCTGGCCGGGGAAGGGGCGCTTTCCACCCGGGCGCTGCTGGAGAGGTCGGGAGTCAAATTGCAGCTGGAGCAGATGCCCGCCGCCATGGAGAAACAGCTGGAGATGATGGAGCGGCAGAACGGGCCGATGCCTCCCGACAGGAGGGCGGCGTTAGTCGAGGCGGCGCGCAAGGCGCTGGAGCCGGGGAAGCTGCTGGAAGAGCTGGCGGCGCGGGTGGAAAAAAGCATCGGTCCAAAGGATCGGGCGGCGATTATGAAATTTCTCGATTCGCCGCTCGGCCGCAAGGTGATTGCCGCGGAGAACGCGATGGCGTCGCCCGATGCCATGGAGACGCTGGAGAAGGAGGGACCGGTGCTGGTGGAAGCGTTGATGAAGGACCCTACCCGTCTGGCGTTGATTCAGTCGCTCGACAAGGCCACGGGGGCAACGGAACTGGCCACCGATCTGAGTCTGGCTACCGGGCTGGCGCTGGAGTGGGCGTTGATCAGTCAATCGGATATGCCGGGCAAGCCGGGTTTCGAGCAGCTGCAGGCGTTCTATGCGAAGAACCGCCCGGTGGCGAAGATGCAGATGGCACAGATGATGCTGGCCGGGTATGCGTTGGGTTATCGTGATTTGACCAACGAGGAGTTGACCGGATATCTCTCCTTCGCCAACTCCGAGGTGGGCAAGCGCTATTTCCACGGGACCGGCAAGGCGATAGGCGCGGTACTCACCGGGGCCGCTTCCGAGATGGGGACGCTGCTGGCGGAGTCGGAAAAGAGTCCGGTGTGAACTTCCTGTGACGAAAACCGCTTCTGCCGTCCGCCGCCCTCCTGGCCGCGGGGGCGATGCGGGAACCGTTCTGCTCCCGGCTGCCACGATGATGGGAGAGGTGCGGGTGCAAAGCTGGAAGGCGCTGTGCGATCACCGGGTGGTCAAACAGGATCTGGACTACTCCTGTGGAGCTGCATCGCTCGCCACCATCCTGACGGAATTGCGGGGGGGGGGGGGTATCTGTCACCGAGCAGGCCGTACTCGACAAGATGAAAGCGGATGGAGCGGCTTCGTTCACCGATCCTGGCAGAGGTGGTGGTATCTGCCTATGGATTTCGAGCGCAGGGGAGGGTACTCACCGTCGGGAAACTGCGCACCCTTGAAAGAGTACTAGCTCGTGGCAGCCTGGTTTGAAATCTCTGAAAATGGCCATACATCACTATTGACCCGGCCATTAGTACTCCGTCAAGGTGATAACTTGGGATGCAGCCGGTCAGGAAGCGGTTAGCTGCCAGGTGCGCGACCGCAGGACTAGCCATAGCTCTAATTCAACGGAGCGCCCCAAACCGGCCAATGCTGCGTTGCACTCCTTGGAAAGGGCATGCCATTCCCTGCGGACTGCGCCTTGCCTTGGCCGGTGTGGGAAGCTCTGCATCCTGAGTCATCACCTTGACGGAGTACGAGCGAATAGATGTGGCTTTGGGTCGCTGGGTATAGCATCAGATGCGGCTCGCAGGGGGATAAAAGGAGGCAGCGATGCCTTGCTGCAAGCGCCCACACCGTGGCTGAGGCTCAACTATCCAGTTGTCAGTGATGTTTGTACAAAACCAACGGCCAATCAAGGAGCTATCATGAGCAACCCGGTTCACATCGTTTGTCCCCACTGTAACGCCATCAACCGAATCCCCCCGGAGCGTCTGGAAGATCATCCAAAATGTGGAAAATGCAAACAGCCACTTTTCACTGCTCAGCCAATCAATCTGAGCAGTGCCGGTTTTCCCCTGTATATCAATCGCAACGATCTGCCGGTCGTGGTGGATTTCTGGGCCCCCTGGTGTGGTCCCTGCAAGATGATGGCTCCCGCTTTCTCCCAGGCAGCGGCGCAGCTCGAACCTCATGTGCGTTTGGCCAAGGTCAATACCGAACAGGAGCAGGTGCTGGCCGGGCAGTATGGCATCCGCAGCATTCCCACACTGGTGATTTTCCGCAAGGGAGAAGAGATCGTCCGCCAACCGGGTGCCCTGTCAGCAACAGAGATCGTTCAGTGGGTGCGAGCCCACATTTGAGGCCGGGTTCGCGCCGCGGCAAGGAGATGCAGTGATGCGGAAAAACAGCTTTTCCACGGGGAATAACGGCGGGAAGATCGATATCAACAAACCCCCGAAACTCAAGTTCTGGCAGCGTCCGGAGATGAGCCTGTTAGCCTATCTGCTGTTTGTGCTGGTTTCACTCTATCTGTGGCAGAATATCGACCGGGCGCGCCAGCAAGAGATTCCCTACAGCGAGTTTCTGCAGCATGTGAAAAAAAAGGAGGTGGCCGAAGCGGTCATTACCGACCGGTTGATTACCGGAACACTGACACTGAAAGATCCTGTCACCCAGACGCCGCGGCGCTTTATTACTGTTCCCTTATGGAATACCGACCTGGCCAGAGAGCTGGAGGAGAATGGAGTCGAGTACAAGGTTCGGACAGGTGGCAACTGGCTAGGCAGTTTTCTGCTCAACTGGGTGCTTCCTTTCGGTCTGCTGTTTTTGTTGTGGGGCTGGATGGCGAAGCGCATGGGACCCGCGGGGAAGGGATTTCTCAGCATTGGCAACCGGATCCGCATTCATCCCGAAGGAGATATCAAGGTCACGTTCGACGATGTAGCCGGGGCTGAAGATGCCAAGCAGGAGTTGGGAGAAACAATCGAGTTTCTCAAGAATCCCCGGTCGATTCAAAGGCTGGGCGGGCGTATGCCCAAGGGGGTCTTGCTGGTGGGGCCACCGGGAACCGGGAAGACACTGCTTGCCCGGGCCGTTGCCGGTGAAGCGGGCGTTCCTTTCTTCAACATCAGCGGTTCGGAGTTTATCGAACTGTTTGTCGGTGTTGGCGCGGCGCGGGTTCGGGAGCTTTTTGACCAGGCTCGCAAAAAGGCGCCGTGCATCATCTTTATCGATGAACTGGATGCAATCGGCCGCGCCCGCGGTGCCGGAGCCGTGATGGGCGGGCATGATGAACGGGAGCAGACGCTCAACCAGTTGTTGACCGAAATGGATGGTTTCGATCCATCCGCCGGCGTGGTGGTGCTGGCGGCAACCAACCGGCCAGAGATTCTGGACAAGGCGCTGCTTCGTGCTGGCCGTTTCGACCGCCAGATTGTGGTGGACAGGCCGGATCTGGCCGCCCGCGAGGCAATTCTCAGGCTGCATACCCGTAACATGAAGCTTGCTGAAAATGTGAATTTGCGCGTCGTTGCGCAGCGCACCCCCGGTTTTGTCGGCGCCGATCTGGCCAATATTGCCAATGAGGCGGCCATTCGTGCGGTACGTCACAAGCATGGAGCCGTCACGATGGAAGATTTCGAGGCGGCCATTGACCGTGTGCTCACCGGCCCGGAAAAAAAGAGCCGGGTCATGAATGCCGAAGAGAAACACCGTGTGGCGTATCATGAATCGGGCCACACATTGGTGGCCAAAAAGGTGCCAACGGGGGAGCCGGTGCACAAGGTGTCCATCATCCCCCGCGGGGTCGGGGCGCTGGGGTATACGCTGCAACTGCCGGAAGAGGAGAAGTTTCTTTCCACCGAGCAGCAACTGAAGGATCAACTGGCCATTCTGCTTGGAGGGCGGGTGGCCGAAGAGGTCGTTTTTGGAGATATTTCCAGTGGTGCATCCAACGATCTGGAGCGCGCCACCGGGATTGCTCATCAAATGGTTACCCGCTTGGGTATGAGCCAGAAACTGGGGCCTCTTGTCTGGGGAAAGCGGCAGCAACTGACTTTCCTTGGTGTGGAGGGGCAGGAAGAGCGCAACTACAGTGAGGAAACGGCACAACTGATTGATAGTGAGATCAAACTGCTGGTGAATGAGGCGCACCAGCGGGCCGTGACGATTCTTACTCAAGAGCGGTCGAAGCTGGACAAACTGGCTGCCGAGCTGGAGAAGCGTGAGCTATTGAGTGGCGAAGCGGTGGATGCGATCCTGCGTATGGATGAAGAAGCATCCGAAACGGCCGCCTCTTGATTTTGGGAGACTCCCGACTACTCAAGCGGCTATACTATCATGGATAGCTATTAACCCGGCGGCCGCCATACCTGGCCGCCGGGTCAATCTGTCCAGTGTTGCAACTCGCCAGGCAGTTGCCATGAACAGATGTATTGACGGGGAAGAATCATGAGTGAACACAAACATAACGAAGATGAAAAGCTGATTCATGGCTATAACCGCATGCTGGAGCGGGTAAGGGATTTTCTCGAGTCAGTCAAGGATCAAAATACTCCCCGGTTCCGGCAGGCGATCGAGCATGCGCGTGACAAGGCGGTCGAGCTGGAGGAGTTAACCCTTGAAGAGGCGCAGAAGATTGCGGATTATGTTCGCCGTGATATCGAGGATGCGGCCAACTATTTGAGCGGTGAAGAGGTTCAGGAGCTGAAAGACTGGCTGCGGTTCGATATCCAGTTGATTGAAGAACAACTGGCCGAGCTGTTTTTCAGCGTTGCTGACAGGACTACCGTGGAGATCCTGGCGCTTGAGCGGCAACTACAGCAAACCGTGCGCTATCGCACGGGTGAAATAACCGGTCCCGGAACCCTGGTCTGTGTTAGCTGCGGGGAGCTGTTGCACTTTCACAAAACCAGCCGCATTCCGCCTTGTCCAAAGTGTCACCATACAGTATTCAAAAGATGGTCTGAAGGTTGACATATCGTAACTATTCAGCATGGTATGAAACAGGCCGGTAACTGTTCAGATTGCCCCTGAAATTCGTCAGTTCAAGGCGAAAAATGGGAGTTTACGCGTGTAAATGACCATTTTTCAACGCAGAAATGGCGAATTTCAGGGGTGAGCTGAATAGTT
>WFVH01000048.1 GCA_015491735.1 Gammaproteobacteria bacterium | reverse complement strand
AAGACCACACTGCCGGGCCTCTGTTTTTGTCCAGCAAGGCAGAACGAGCGCGGTGTGGTTGTTCCACATAAGCGAGTGATAACGCCGCTGGGCGAAAACAGAGGCCCGGCCCTTCGGGTTGCGCCTGAAAAAGCGCCATGCTGCGTTGTTCGTCGTTCATTTACAACAAGCAAACATCTCTCCTCACGCCTTGCCTGGCGCTTTTTCAGGCACAACAGAGCGGTCTTGTTAATTGAGAACGCCCCCCAGGAGCCTGTCGGATTTAGGAATAATCTACTGCGCGGGTGGGAGAGCGGTTCAAATTTCCCCGATTTTTCGTTGCGTAGGCCCACTATGCGCCTCAAAATCGTAAAAATTTGACCTCGCTCTCCCACCATGCTCGCTACGATTACCTAAATCCGACAGGCTCCTAGCCGACCACATCCAGTATCCGGCGGCGAAAGGCAACGCCAATCCCGTCGGCAATATCCCGGCATGCGCTGATGTCCACGCCGGGAAGACCGTCGACAGCGGTCATGACAACATCGGGAACATGCTCCCTGACATGGCGGGAGAACGCCAACATGGCGGAAAATGCCCGTGATTGCAACGGCCGGCAATGGCGGTTATATGTCAGTTCGTCATGCGCATTCATCGATATGGAAACAGCATCGATCAGACCCGAAAACGCCGGTGTCACATCCCGCCCATGAATCAGGTTTGCCAGACCGTCGGTATTGATGCGAATGCGCGCACCTTCGTCATGCAGCCGCTCCGCCACCTCCAGCAGCACATCGAGCCGCTTGGTCGGCTCTCCCAGCCCGCAGAAAACAATCTCGCCGTAACGGGCGGGATCGCCTGCCGCCATGACTATCTCATCCGCCGTGGGTGCATGGCGCAGGCGCAGTCCATACCGCCCCACCTCCCAACTGCCGTTGAATTTGGGGCAAAAAGTACAGCGCAAGGTACAGTGGCTGGTGATATTCAGGTACCGGTTACCGCGCAGAGTGTACGCAATAACGGATGTTCGTGTTCTGGTTCTCTCCACGGTCGATCCCGTTTCGCCGAAGCCTGAAATTCTATAGAGATGCTGTTTTTTTTCATTGACTTCGATCATCCATTCCCAAACATCGAAAAGATCCTGTCATACTGGCCCGGCAGCAGACCGAGCCATCTGAAGGGTTGAACTCCCGGCGGGATTGGCTCTATATTGGCTGGCCATCGAGCACGAAACCGGCCTCACCACCCAATGAACACCGAAACCGATACCGATACCGCAATTCTCTATTCCGTCCAGCCCGCGAACCCGGCGGCCCACCTGTTTGTGGTCACCTGCACCGTGCAGAACCCCGCTGCCGAAGGGCAACTGTTTTCTCTGCCCGCCTGGATCCCTGGCAGCTACATGATCCGGGATTTCGCCAGAAACATCATGAAAATAGAGGCCTGGTCCGGTAAGCGGAAGCTCTCATTGACAAAGCTGGACAAACATACCTGGCAATGCAGCCCCGGCAGCGAGCCGCTTACCCTGCGCTATGAGGTCTATGCCTGGGAGTTATCGGTACGCAGCGCGCACCTGGATCAGCTTCACGGCTTCTTCAACGGCACCAGTCTGTTTCTGTTTCCTCATGGCAACGAGTCCGCCCCCTGCATCGTTGACATTCGCCCTCCCGCAGAGCAGTCTGTCCGCGGTGACTGGCGGGTTGCCACCACCCTGCCGCGCAAAAGCGCAGCGCCGTACCGGTTTGGCTGCTATCAGGCCCGGAACTATGACGAGCTTATCGATCACCCTGTAGAGATGGGTGACTTTACCCTGGCCACGTTCGAAGCGGGCGGCACTCCCCACGATATCGTCATCACCGGCCACCATCGCGCCGACATCGAGCGCCTGTGCCGTGATCTGCAACGGATTTGCCAACACCACATCGATTTTTTTGGCGAACTACCCCCCATGGAGCGCTATCTGTTTCTGGTCATGGTAACCGGAGACGGGTATGGTGGCCTGGAGCATCGCAGTTCCACAGCGCTACTTTGCAGCCGCAACCAGTTGCCCCGGCGCGGGATGGATGAAATCGATGAAAACTACCGCAGTTTTCTTGGCCTGTGCAGCCACGAATACTTCCATTTATGGAATGTCAAGCGTATTAAGCCGGCAGCATTCTCACCTTATGACCTGACCCGGGAGAACTATACCCGCCAGCTATGGGCGTTCGAAGGCATCACCGCCTACTATGATGATTTGGCGCTTTTGCGCAGCGGCCTGATTACAAAACAGAGCTATCTGGAGCTGCTTGGCCAGACCATCAGCCGTCTGCTGCGGGGTAGCGGCCGGTTCAAACAGTCGGTTGCCGACTCCAGCTTCGATGCCTGGATCAAGTTCTATCACCAGGATGAAAATGCGCCCAATGCCATTGTCAGCTACTATACGAAAGGAGCCCTCATCGCGCTGGCTCTCGATCTTACCCTTCGTCTCAATGGTGACATTTCACTAGATGATGTCGTAACAACCCTATGGAAAGAGTACGGAAACAGGCCGCAAGGCGTGGCTGAAGGCGCCATCGAAGCGCTGGCCGCAACCCTTGCCGGGATCGATCTTGGTGATTTTTTCGATCGTTATCTATACGGAACGGAAGATCCGCCATTGGAGCAGTTGCTGTCGCGGTTTGGCATAACATACACGCTGCGCCCTGCCGAATCCGATAGCGACAAGGGAGGGGAATCCGCCCGGGACGACAAATCCCGTATCACCCTGGGCGCAACGGTCACCGACAGGAACGGAATGGCCTCTGTCGGTACCGTGTTTGACAATGGCGCAGCTCAACAAGCCGGACTCGCTACCGGCGATCTGATCTGCGCTATCGACAACGTGCGAATCACCTGCGCCAGTTTGCAACAGCAGATTGACCGCTATGCCGCAGGCGACACCGTCGTCCTGCACGCATTCCGCCATGACCATCTGATGACTTTCCGCGTGACGCTGAAAAACGCGCCCGCCGACCGTTGTGTGCTGGCGCTGAATGAGCGCGCCGATTCCCCGGCGAGGGAAAGATGCTCAGACTGGCTGAAGAGTCCCGCTTTCTGAATGGCAGGGCAACCGGTAACAACACGGCCCGGCATCACGGCGATCATACTGGCCGGTGGCCAGGCAACCCGCATGGACGGGAAGGACAAGGGGTTGATACTGCTTGCAGGGCGGCCAATGCTGGCGCATGTGCTGGAACGAATCGCCCCGCAAGTTGAGTGCGTCGTCATAAATGCCAATCGAAACCAACCACGGTACCGGATGTTTGGCCGACGGGTGATTGGTGATCTCGACAACAGCTACCGCGGACCACTGTCGGGTGTCGTCTCCGTGATGCGAACGGTGAAGAGCAGCTATTTCGTCTGCGTGCCCTGCGATGCGCCGCTGCTCCCGGCCCTGCTGGTCGATCGGCTGCACCGCGCGCTGGGGAACAGCGACGCCACCTGCAGCGTGGCCCATAACGGGGAGTCCATCCAACCGGTTTTTGCACTGTTCAGACACGGTGCCGAGCCGGCACTCACCCGTTTTATCGAAAGCGGAGAGAGCAAGGTCCGCCTCTGGCATGACCAGAACAGTAGTGTGATGGTGGATTTTTCCGACACGCCCGGCGCTTTTGTCAACATCAATACACCTGAGCAGCTACGCGCTGTGGAACGGCAGCTACCGAATAAAAGTAACAACTCAACTCCCCCCTGAACCCTGATTTATTACCTTGAAAGAGTACTAGACCATGCCGTTTCGGAGAACCGGTTCAAATGGTATAGAATACAGCGCAATTACCCGGATGCAGAGCCAAAACCACATGCCAGACAGAAAGCGCCATCAAACCGTACCGGTTCAGGTTGATCACGTAACCATCGGCGGTGATGCGCCCATCGTGGTGCAGTCAATGACCAATACCGATACCGCCCGCTGTGAATCGACTGTACAGCAGGTGGCGAAACTGGCCCGGGCGGGATCAGAGCTGGTGCGTATTACGGTCAACAATGCAGAAGCGGCAAGCCAGGTTGCCGGGATCCGCAAACAGCTTGATCGCATGGGTATCGGCACCCCGCTGGTGGGCGATTTCCATTTCAACGGCCATAAACTGCTGACCGATTACCCGGGATGTGCCGCAGCGCTGGCAAAATACCGAATCAATCCCGGCAATGTGGGCCGTGGCCACAAAGGTGACGAACAGTTCGCCGCCATGATCGGGATTGCCCGTAAACATGGAAAACCGGTGCGTATCGGAGTCAACTGGGGGAGTCTGGATCAAAGAATGCTGACCCGGCTGATGGATGAAAACGCCCGCCTCCCGGACCCCCGGCAACCTCGGGAGGTAATGCACGAAGCACTGATCCGCTCCGCGCTGGAGAGCGCCGCACACGCCGAGCAGCTGGGTCTGCCCCATGACCGAATTGTCATCTCCTGCAAAATGAGTGGTGTGCAGGATCTGATCACTGTCTACCGTGAACTGGCCAACCGTTGTGATTACCCGCTGCACCTGGGTTTGACCGAGGCGGGGATGGGTTCCAAGGGGATCGTCGCCTCCAGCGCCGCGCTGGCCATTCTGCTGCAGGAGGGGATCGGCGATACCATTCGCATCTCCCTCACTCCGGAGCCGGGTGGCTGCCGCACCAGAGAGGTAACTGTCGCCCAGGAGATCCTGCAAAGCCTGGAACTGCGCGCCTTCACCCCGATGGTCGTCGCCTGCCCCGGCTGCGGCCGCACCGCCAGCACCTTTTTTCAGCAGTTGGCCGGAGATATCCAGCAACACATCCGTGAGCAGATGCCCGTCTGGCGCAACCGCTATCCCGGTGTTGAAAAAATGAATGTTGCCGTAATGGGCTGCGTGGTCAATGGGCCGGGAGAGAGCAAACACGCCGATATCGGAATCAGCCTGCCGGGAACCGGAGAGACACCGGTGGCACCGGTCTATGTCGATGGCGAAAAAACCGTCACACTGAAAGGTGATTCAATCGCCGCGGAGTTTCAGCAACTGGTGGACAGATATGTGGCCAGCCGCTATGGCTCCAAACAGCGCTGATCACACATTCAAACACGGATCAGGTAGATGTCTGGATGCTGCAATGACAACTGCGCGATAGAGAGCACCCAACCACGGCAGCGTAAAACCCTGCGCCTGGTGCTAGCCATCAACGCAGTCATGTTTCTGGTTATCGTGGCAGCCGCCATCTACGGAAAATCGACAGCGCTGCTGGCAGACAGTCTCGACAACCTCGGTGACGCCCTCACCTACGGACTCAGTCTGTATGCCGTCTCCCGAGGACCGTTGGTCAAGGCAAGGGTCGCGCTGTTCAAGGGATACCTGATCCTGCTGGCGGCCTGTGTGGTTGCTGCGCAGATTATCTACAGACTGTTCGTACCGGACACACCGCTGTTTGAGATCATGGGCCTGTTCAGCCTCATCGCCCTGGCCGCCAACTCGCTGTGCCTCTATCTGCTTTGGCGGCATCGTCATGAGGATATAAACATGAGTTCCGTTTGGGAGTGCTCCCGCAACGACATCGCGGTCAATCTCTCCGTCTTCATCGCCGCCGGCGCCGTCTGGCTCACCGGATCCGGCTGGCCCGACATCCTGGTGGCAGCCGGACTCCTGCTGCTCCTGACACGCTCGGCCGTTCGCGTCATCAGCTCGGCCCGGAAGGCGATCCGGGCGGCAACCTGACCGAGCCTTTACGCCCCCGGTTTTCACCACCATTCCACCGTTGACAGCCGGAACTTTGTAGTATAATCAGCAGTCACAAGCATGGCCCGGTATCGAACGCGGATACCGGGCTTTGCATTGGGGGAGTCCACACCGCGCCGCACGAACGCCCCGTTAACCCGCCTATCGATGCCGGGAAGTACATAACAGTCGCAGGAGCTTGTATGATGATATCGTCCGATACAACAGTCGAAGTCAAGGAGACGGTTGTCGATTTCGATGAGATAGAGCGCTATGAGTCGGGTCTGCAATCCTTTCTGGATGGCAAGATGGATGCCGATCGCTTCATGGCATTTCGCCTGCAACACGGAATCTACGGGCAGCGCCAGCCGGGGCTGCACATGGTTCGCATCAAACTCCCCGGCGGACAGCTGGCGCCGCACCAGCTCACAGCCATTGCAGATATCGTGGAGCAGCATTCGCAACACGACAAGGCGGATATCACCACAAGGCAGGATATTCAACTTCACTTCGTCCCGGTTGCCGAAACCGGCACGGTAATGCGTAAACTGGGAGAGGCGGGGTTGACTACCCGTGAGGCCTGCGGAAACACGGTGCGCAACATTACCAAGTGCCATCTGGCCGGCATCTGCCCCAAAGAGCATGTGGATGTGGAACCGTTCGTACAGGCATCGTTGCGCCGTTTCCTGCGCAACCCGCTCACGCAGGCCATGCCGCGCAAATTCAAGTTCAGTTTCTCCGGCTGTGAACAGGACTGTGCGCAGGGGATGATCAATGACATCGGCATCGTCGCAACCCGGAAGGAGCACCGCCACGGTTTCAAGGTTCTCGCCGGTGGCGGACTTGGGCACAAGCCACGCCATGCCATTGTACTTGAAGCGTTCATCGAAGAGAGCGAACTGCTGCCCTCCATTGAAGCCGTGCTTGCGCTTCACAACCGCTATTCCGACCGGAAGCGGCGCGCCAAATCCCGGCTCAAGTTTCTGGTGGAGCGGTTTGGGGAGGCCGGATTTCTGGAAAAATACCGGGAAGAGCTGTCCCGTACCCGCGCCGCCTTCGAAAACCAGAGCCTGCCCGCCGGCAACTGGTCGCTGCCCGGCGACGGTGGAACTCCGGTACCTGAAGTCAATCTGAGAAAGGTAACGGAGCAGAAACAGGCCGGGCGTTTCGTCTTCCCCATCAGCGTGCCGCTGGGTGAGTTGGGCATCGGACAGTTACGCGGCATCGCCAAACATGCCGCCGAGTCCGGCATCAGGGATATCCGCTGCACCCAGGAACAGAATCTGCTGCTGGTCAATGTCAGCGAAGAGAGCGTTGAAACGCTGCGCCCCCTGTTAAAGGCGCTGGATCTGGGCGAACCACAACCGGGAGACAACGTCGTCTCCTGCCCCGGCACATCAACCTGCCGGCTCGGGATTACCGCCTCCAAGCAGGCCGCCCCCAAACTCAACGGTGGCAGTCATGACCTGCGGCTGCGCGTCAGTGGTTGCCATAACGGTTGCGCCCAACCGGAAACCGGTGACATCGGCATCTATGGTGAAGGAAAACGTATTCAGGGCCGCCTGATTCCCCACTACCAGATCTATTTCGGTGGCAGCGGCTGCGGTGATGGCGCATTGGGGATCAAGGGGCCTACCATACCCGCGATGCTAATCGGTACCGCCATACGCAGAATGCACCGGGCTTTTGACCAGGAGCACAAGCAGAACGAAACCTTTTTCGCCTGGAGCCGGCGCAGCGGTAAAGAGTATTTTGCCAACCTGCTTGAGGATCTGAAGAAGATTACTCCTGAAGATCTGGATTTTCTGGCACGCGATCACGGTGAAAATGAACAGTTCCGCGTGGAGCAGTTCGGCGGCGGAGAGTGTGCCGGCGCTGATCAGGGTATCGTTGCCGCCAATTTTGCTGAAGCGGCTCATGAGCGGAATTACCGCATCGCTTTTGTCATGCAGCGCAAGTATGATGAAGCTATCGAATGCGCCGAACAGATGCTGCGGCTGCTGGGCAGATCGCTGCAGTTTCTCGCTGACCAACCGCAATCCGACTCTCTGAACGAGATTGCTGCCCGCTTGCGGAGTGATTCCGCAAAAACGGCCGAGTCCGGTGAAGAGCTGTCCCGGCTCGCCGGGGAACTGGAGGCGCTCAAGGGCAGCTCATTCGAAGAGAGCAGATTCAATCAGCTGAACGAACGGCTGGACAGATGGATGTGGAAAGCGGCGGAAACCTGCCAAAAACTGGATCCTCAACTGGATCTTGCAGCAACACTTCCCACCCCGCTGGGACACAAGTAAGCACCCGCTGCCGATCCCGGGTGGACGGGCAACCGCCACCCGGCCCCCTCTGCCCCGGCATCTGGACAATAGCGCCGGATATATCCCCCTCGGCCGCCCCCCCGGAAAGAATCCATTCATGCGGGCAGAAGAATATTAAAGGCAACGATTCAGCGTCGTATGAAACAAGCCGGTAACTGTTCGCATTGCCCCTGAAATTCGTCAGTTCAAGGCGAAAAATGGGAGTTTACGCGTGTAAATGACCCTTTTTCAACGCTGAAATGGCAGATTTCAGGGGTGAGCTGAATAGTTGCTATTAAAGAACCAAATGTATCTACCGATATCAAAAACAAGGTAACGACTACTCAGCGAGTTGCAATATTTGGAGGTAACGGCTCAGACCGCACCTGAAATCCGCCAGTTCAAGGAAAAACGGGAGTTTACAACTTGTAAATGACCATTTTTTCAATGCAGAAAAGACGGGGTTCAGGGGCAAGTCCGAGCCGTTGCAAAACAAGCAGGATAAACGACGCCACACAACCGGAGCACGACAAACGATGAAAAACAACCCCCTTAAAGCCTTACCCTCTCTGGGCCAAAGCATCTGGTACGACAATATCCAGCGCAGCATGCTGCGTTCTGGCGAGTTGAACCGGTTGATCGAGGAGGACGATCTACGTGGCGTTACCACCAATCCCGCCATCTTCCAGAAAGCCATTGCGGAAAGCGACGACTACAACGACTCCCTGGCCCACCTGTGCCGTGAGTTTCCCGGCCAGACCGATGAAGCGCGTTTTGTCTCACTGGCCATTGAAGACATTCAGGAAACGGCCGACATCCTGCGCCCGGTCTACGATCGCACCCTCGGTGAAGATGGCATGGTCAGCATCGAAGTCTCCCCCCTTCTGGCCTACGATACCGATGGCAGTGTTGCAGAAGGGAAAGAGCTGTTTGCCCGCATTGGCCGCCCCAACGTGATGATCAAGATACCTGCCACCAAAGCAGGTATTCCCGCCATCGAAGAACTAATCACCGCCGGTATCAACGTCAACGCCACACTCCTGTTTTCCGTAGAGCGCTACGTCGAAGTTGCCGGTGCCTATATCAGGGGCATCCGAAGGCGTTATGAAAGCGGGGCGGCAATCGACAGAATCGCATCTGTTGCCAGTTTTTTCGTCAGCCGCGTAGATGCCGCTGTCGACAAACTACTGACAGACCGCTCAGCCAAGGCAAACGGTCAGGAACAGGCAACACTGGACTCGCTGGCAGGCAAAGTGGCCATCGCCAATGCGAAAACGGCCTATCTTGAGTACCAGAGGCTGTTTTCAGAAGCCAGCTTTGGCGAACTGCACAAGGCAGGCGCCCTTAAACAGCGCTTGTTGTGGGCAAGCACCGGCTCGAAGAACCCCCGGTACAGCGATGTGCTGTATGTCGAATCACTGATTGGACCGCATACCGTGAATACCGTGCCTCCGGCCACCTATGAAGCATTCAAGGATCACGGCAAGGCCGAAGCCACCCTGCTGCAGAATATTGACGGCGCCCTGGTGATCATGAAACAGCTTGCCGAATCCGGCATCGATATGGAGGCCATCACCAGGCGACTGGAGGAGGAAGGGGTCGCAGCTTTTGCCAAAGCCTACAATGAGCTGCTGGCAACGATTGGTGAAAAGAGCGCCCTTTTGCTCCGTGACAAGGCATCTTGATACGGAGCAAGTCAGCTACCTGGCCCGGCATGTTTGCGCCGGGCCACATCACTGTTTCACCCTGCTCCACAGAGCAATCGACACCCCGGTATCTGCCAACCGGCACTTTTCCCGGCCGGAATCACCCTGCATATCTTACTGGAACCCCGTTCTGTCCATCTCCACAACAAAGTTCCCAACCGCGCTTCACACCCCCCACGAACACGGTATACTACCCCTGTTCTGGTGAGAACACTGCCCCCCCGGAACGATATGCCGTGATCGCTGTTTCATCAACCGATCCGGGCTTGGGCTGCTGCTGATCGCCACCGTTTCCATTGCAGTTTGTGCGTTGACACCACACTCTATTTGTATTGTTAACCTGGCCTTGGGGAAAAGATGGTTCGAGAGTCATATGCCTCACCAAGGGGGCAAATCACATGACGTTTACCAACCAGCGGAGAAGCAACACATTGATATCCATTTAAAAAAACAATGGCCCGCATTTTGCCCTGTCCAAGGCATCCGTTTTAGAAACAGAAGGCAGGTTTTCCATCATGAATATAAAAACGCCCCTCTATCTCTCCCCCTTCATCATTGCGGTGGCTGGCTTGCTGAACGGCTGCGGAGGGAGTTCATCCAGTTCGAATGAAAGTGCAACCATCACCGGCTCCGTATATGCGGCCCCGGTGTCGGGCGCACAGGTCAGCATCAAAACGGCTGGCGGCGAAACCGTCGCCGGACCGGTGCTATCCGGCAGTGATGGCAACTATACCATCAAGATAGACAAAGACCGGCTGGCCGAGGCGTTGATTGTTGAGTCTGCCGGCGGCACTTATACCGATGAGGCCACCGGCCTGTCCGTCACTGCCGGCGGCCTGATGGCCTATGTGGCCGGAGGAAAACTGACTTCCGGCTCCAGTGTAAGCCTTACCCCTGGCACCACCATCATCGGGCAACTGGTTACAGCCCACGAAATGACACTGTCGAGGGCCGAGAAAACCTTTGATGAAGCCTTCAGCTACCTGCCGGACAGTGCAGTGGTTCCCAGCATCAGCAGCGGTGAAGAGGCACAGCTGAGGGCCGGCCTGCGGGCGGCCGCCTTCAGCCTGCTGAACATGAACCTTGGGCTGCAGGCTGCGGAGCAGTTCGATCTGCTGACAGCAATAACCGAAGACCTGGCCGATGGAGTGATGGATGGCAACGGCGTCGAAGGCCTGATCAACATAGGCTCAAGCGGCAAACCGCTCCCGGCCGATCTCGAGAATCGGTTTTCCCGTTCCATCGCCCAGTTTTTTGACAACGCCAGCGACAGCGCCCCGATTGTCGCCGGCGAGATCGCTATCCTGCCTGACAAGATCGGCATCCTGCCGGAAGGGAACATGGTATTGACCGAGCGCTACAAAATCGAGCGTATCCCCGAGATGGAGCCCGTGAAGGGAAAATCCAGCTGCACCCTCACCATCACCAATATCGCCGACGGGACTCCGGCAACCGGATTAAACATCTCAATAAAACCAATAATGCACATGGCGATGCACAACCACTCTACCCCGGTGGATGGCTGCACGGAACAGCCGGATTCTGCGGGGACTTACCACTGTAGGGTCTATTACCTCATGCCTTCCATTATGCAGGGAAAATCCATGGGCTTCTGGGAGCTCGAAATGGATATCGATGGTGAAACAGTTCATTTCTATCCCTCTGTCGCACAGGTCATCGATGGTGACACAGCCCTGGCAAAGCTCCGGGGACAGAACGATCAGATAGCCGGTATGGGTGATAAGACGGAAAAACGTGAATATATCCTGTTCCCGACTGGCGTTACCGGAACGACCGGCAACCACACCTTCAACCTGTTCATAGCTACCAAGGAGAACATGATGAGCTATCCGGCAGTCTCTGCCGGAACGGAGTTGACCGACGAGAACGGAATGAAGTGGACGGTCGATGCCATGAGCGTGGAGATCTCCACCGACGAGACCAACTGGATCGCCGCCACCGATAACGGCAGCGGCCACTGGTCGGCCAGTGGCATCACGGGGCTAACCGACGGCGCCCGGGGCACACTGTATGTAAAGCTGACGATCAACGGCGAACAGAAGACCAGCGATGGGCTGGCCCCGAACGGCGAGGCAGACTATGCCGAGTTCAAGGTCACGCCAACTGGCTCTTCCATGGGCATGGAGATGTAACTTCGTGAACAACAAGAAGCTTCTCCAGGCGCTCCTTCTTGCGGGAGGGATCCCCTTTCTTTCAGTTTCAACCGCATGGGCCGCCTCCTGTTGCGGCGGTGGCTCCGCCTCTTCGCTGCTGTTGCCGAAGTTTACCAAGGCGATGTCGGATGCCTCGCTGGATATCGAGCAGTATGACGGTTTCTGGAATCGGGACGGTGTTCACACCCCCGATCCGCCCGGTTCCGATCTGGCCCAGTATCGCCTCAATCTCGGCTACGCCCACCGCTTTGCTCCACGCTGGCAAGGCAGCATCAGCCTCCCCTATGTCTGGAACGAAAACGATTATGCCGGACTCAAATCCAGCACCCGGGGCTTTGGCGACGCCACACTCAGCCTGTGGTATGAGAACTTTGACAGAGCACAGTGTGTCTGGGAGGTAAAAGATATCAGGGATCTGATTCCGGCCACCTATTTTGGCGCCACGCTCACCCTCCCTACAGGCGTCTCACCCTATGACGACGTGGGAAACAGCTTCGACATCACCGGCCGTGGTTTCTATCGGCTGGATGGCAACATCCTGCTGGACAAGACCATCTACCCGTGGAATGCCTCACTGAAGCTTGGCTATGGCATCTCCTTCGAACGATCGGTCAACCGCGAATATGGCAACTATGTAGAACCTTATGACAGAAAGCTTGGTAACCGGACACAGGTAAGCGCATCGTTCGGCTATACCCGGCTGCTGGAATCGATGAACACCCTGACCTACACCCTGGCCTGGTCCGATCTGCAGGAGGATGAAGGCCGGCTCGACGGCCGACCCGACCCCGCAACCGGGTTCCGTAAACGCTCCATCGCTGCCACCGTCGCCTTCTCCACCTTCGACAAGAAGTGGGTGATCAAATTCACCTGGAGCCACGCACTGCGCGGCGATGGCTGGGGAGAAAACTTCCCCACCACCGATATCTACACCGTGGGAGTGAGCCATGCCTATCACTAAGTTTCTGATACTGGGCGCGAGTCTGCTGTTACTGGCTGGCTGCAGCGACACTTTCGACGATCTCGCCCCCTCCGACGAGGACAAACGAACCGGGGTGGAACAGAATGCTGCTGATTTCACCCTTGCCAACACCTTGGGCGAAAACGTGAATCTGGCCACCGAGCTGAGCAGTGCTCGCGGGGTCGTACTCTACTTCAACATGTGGTGCCCTATCTGTGACGCTCACCTGAGCGACATGCGATCCTATATCATTCCCAAGTTTCCCGATGTGAAATTCCTGGTGGTGGACTACGTCACCGGCTCGGTAGAGCGCTCCCGCGCCGCGCAGCTCTCCAACGGCTACGCCGCACTGGAGGTGCTGGTGGACAGCGACGAAGCAGTGCTCAACCAGTTCAACGCCACCATGGGCACCACCGTGGTTATCGACGGATCCGGTATTGTACGCATGAACGAAGATTACAAGGATGGTTCAAAGCTGCATGATACCCTGGAGGCGTTATCCCAATGAGCTGGATCCGCTGAGCGAGCCGATCAGGCGCTTCACCGGCCACCTGTTTCACGGATCACCTGTTATTTATTCGCGTGCGAATAACCTTGAAAACGAAAGATGGATTGGATATGAAGTTTCGCCTCCAGAGCCTCCTTGGTTCTCGCAACAGCCGGGGAAACCATTCCATCCCATATTTTTGGAACACAGGGTGCGCGCGTTTGATTCTCCCTGCATAAAAATCGAACACCGCCCCTATGGCACCAATAAACTTTACATTGAGCCTGTCTCTGTTCTCGTATATCCATTTTTCCTGTTTCGGGGCGGTCATTCCAACCCACAAAACGTCCGGGTTGGCTTCATTTATGATCTCGACCATCTTTTTATTGTCCCCTTCGCTGAAGGCATCCCTGAAAGGAGGGGAATAACTGCCAACCACCCGAATTTGAGGATAATCAACCATCATCCTCCTCTCGATTTGCTCCAGCACCTCCGTGGTCGACCCCAGAAAAAAGAAGCTCCCCCCCCCTCTTCTGCTGAAAATATCGGATAACCCAAAGAAAATATCACTGCCTGTAATACGCTCTTTGATATTTCCATCGAGAATTCTCGATGCCAACACCACGCCAGCACCATCCGGCACAACGAGATCGGCATGTTTAAACGAGTGGCGAAACAACTGATCACGTTGGGCAACGTGAATAGAGTGGGGATTGGCGCATACAAGGTAACGTCCCCTGCCGTCTGACTCTATCCACTCTACAATGATGTCAAGGCAAGCAACCCTGCTTTCCGTAGTGACGGAATACCCGAGTATACTTTCCGTTGCTATCTCTCTCACGGCATCATTGCCTTCAAGTGTACCCAAATGTTCATGATATCTCCCCAGCAAGTAATATGGCAAGGCTTTTGCTACACCTGTCCCGAGACGGCGTTTTAAACGGCATCCGAAGCTGGAACCGGTATCGGCGCACAGTTTTAACCCGGTTATGGGGTCAGGTTTCGGCACATGAGGTGACTACCAAGACCATCAATAGTAAAGCGACCTTCAGAGCGCGCACTGTTCAATTACCCACCCAGAAATTATCAACCCCGCCACGATGGATCCACAATCTAATCATATGCCCCATCATGGATAAAATTGTCAAACCGGGTATATTTTCCGTGGAAAGTAAGGCGAACGGTTCCGATCGGCCCGTTACGCTGTTTCCCAATGATTATTTCGGCGCTCCCCTTATCGGGACTATCTTCATTGTAGACCTCATCGCGGTAGATGAATACGATGAGATCAGCATCCTGCTCGATGGCGCCAGACTCCCGCAGATCCGACATCACCGGCCTTTTATTGGGCCGCTGCTCCAGAGAGCGGTTGAGCTGCGACAGGGCAATGACCGGAACATCGAGTTCTTTGGCCATTGCCTTGAGGCCGCGTGAAATTTCGGAAATTTCGGTGGCCCGATTTTCCCGGTTGGGACCGGAGCTTTGCATCAACTGAAGGTAATCGATAACAATCAATCCCAGCCCATGTTCACGCTTCAGGCGGCGGGAGCGGGCCCGGATCTCGGTCGGGGTCAATGCGGGCGTATCATCGATGTATATGGGCGCATCCTGCAAAAAGCCGGTGGCAGATGTCATACGCGGCCAATCGTCGTCATCCAGGGAACCGGTGCGCAGCTTACGCTGATCGATGCGGCCAACGGCCGACATCATACGCATTGTAAGTTGTTCGCCCGGCATCTCCATACTGAATACGGCAACCGGTATTTTGGTTTTTATAGCCACGTTTTCAGCAATGTTCATCGCAAAGGTGGTTTTGCCCATGGATGGCCGGCCTGCAACAATGATCAGATCGGAACGCTGCAGCCCGCAGGTGGCCTTGTCGAAATCGGTAAAACCGGTAGGGAGGCCAGTGATCGGGTCGCCGCGCTCAAAAAGAGTTTCAATCCTCTCGATGGCACAGCTCAACAGGTCCTGCATACTCACAAACCCGCGCCGCCCCCGCGCGCCCTTTTCCGCTATTTCGAATACCAGCTTCTCGGCATGATCCAGCAGTTCGGCACTGCCCCGTCCATCGGGATTGAAAGCACTGTCGCCAATTTCGTTGGCTACCCGGATAAGCTGGCGGACGATGGAGCGCTCCCGCACGATGGCGGCGTATGCCTTGATATTGGCCGCTGTCGGAGTGTTTTTCGCCAGCATCCCCAGATAGGCCAGCCCTCCCCCCTCTTCAAGCTGTCCTCTCTGCTCCATCCATTCGGACAGGGTGATGGCGTCAAAAGGGGTGTTGCGATCGGCCAGGTCATGCATGGCAGCGTAGATCAAACGGTGATCGCGGCGATAGAAATCCTCTTCGTGCAACAGATCCGCAATCTGGTCCCAGGCATTGCTGTCCAGCATCAGGCCACCCAGCACAGACTGCTCTGCCTCGATGGAGTGCGGCGGTACCTTGAGAGCCTCCGCTGCTGCCTCCATCTCGTTGGCAGGGTAAGCAAGATCCGGCATACTACCTCCCACCGCTTTTATTCAGCGCCAGCAACAGGTTACAGATGGCAGCCTGCCACTATCAGGCTATTCGGCTTCGACAATAATATTGACTTTCCGAGTCACCAGTGAGTGAAACTGAATATCAATTTCATACTCGCCGGTCGAGCGAAGTGGCCCCTCCGGCAGACGCACCTCATTTCGAGTAACCTCAACGCCGGCCTTGGTTACGGCGTCGGCAATGTCCGAGGTAGTGACGGAACCAAACAGTTTGCCACCCTCACCCGCCCGGTGAGCAATAGTGACGGTAACACCCTCCAGACCCTCTGCCCGGGCTTGAGCGGCCGCCAGTGATTCCGCCGCCTTTTTCTCCAGCTCTGCGCGCCGCTGCTCGAACGAAGCCACATTCTCCGCTGTTGCAGGAATCGCCTTCCCCTTCGGGATCAGAAAATTGCGCCCGTACCCGGCCTTGACCTCGACCTTTTCACCCAAGTCACCCAGATTGCCTATTTTTTCCAGAAGAATAACTTCCATCTCTTTACCTCAAATAAATTAGTACCCGTTTATCCGTCTTTCCTCAACCGCATCAAGCCGCTGAGACCTGGTTGGCCTGGCGGCTCCGTGTTGCGGTTCAGTCAATGGCGTTGATGCGGGAACGATAATCCAGCCAGACATCAGTAAAACCAAGACCCGCTACCACCATGGTTGTCTGTGGAAGGAGCAACATCAACACGTAGAGTCCCACAAGCCAACCCACATTCAAACCGCGCTGCCGGACAAGAGCGTGAGCTACACTCAAACCCTGCAGCAGATAGAGCAGCAGCGCGATAACCAGCAAATCGGCTGCAATTGCCTGCAAAAAACCACCAGCAAACCAGGCAGCCACTACAACCGCGGCCGCCACCCAAACCAGCTGATGCGGCAAACGCAACTGCTGAAACTCGTCCCGCCACCCACCCGGATTGTAGAGTAGAGCCTGCCACCATCGGGCGATGAACAAGCTGATCAATGGTGTCATCATCACCGCGGCCGCCAGCATCGCTGTCATGGCGCCTGAAAGTGTGGTCAAGTTGGCCTCGATATCCTCTGATTTCCAACCAGCCTCGGCCAATACCGGCTGCAACATCTCCAGCTTGGCGCGCCACCACTGCGCAGGATCAGCCAACAGGCCATGAATAACCATGACGCAAACCACCCCCAACAAGGCCGCCGCAAGAATCGTGACGGGGAGCGACACGGTATGGCGCAGCACGACCGCCAGCACCCATACGGGCAGCCAGACCACGGCGGCAAAGACTGCAACCAGTCCTGCCCCCCCGGAAAACAGCGCCGGCAACATAATGAGCAGAGCCGCAATCCCCATGACCAGCAACCCTTCACGGCTGCCGTGACGCAGCGTGACCAACCCAATGATGGCTCCGCTAAGATAACTGACCGGCGGCAGCAATAAAGAGAGGATGACTGACGCAATGGCAACCAGTACCGCAGAGGTACGGTTGCGCATAATATAGGTAACCAGAAAATTCATCCGTTTGCGGCCGCGAGCAGGCAGTGAGAAACCGCACCGTGCGGAGTGCTGATGACCTGTTCTCAGTGGTGATCGCAGTATGGCAACAGCGCCAGATACCGCGCCCGCTTAATCGCCGTTGCCAGCTGGCGTTGATAACGCGCCTTGACGCCGGTAATGCGGCTCGGAACAATCTTGCCGGTTTCGCTAATGTAGTTTTTTAACGTGGCAATATCCTTGTAATCAATCTCTTTGGTTCCCTCGGCCGTAAAACGGCAAAATCTTTTACGACGAAAATAGCGACTCATAACAAACTCCTCGATTAAATTGATTCGACATGCTTCCCGTGCAGCACAAGACGGTACTCACCCTGACGATAGTCGGCGCGGCTGAGGAAACCACTGACGCGAATGCGGCTCCCCTGTTTCAACCCCCGGACGCATTCCTGCAGCGCTTCTCCGGAAACCATGACCTGGAGGGTACACGTTGTTTCACGCGAGTATCCCGCTTCCTGCTGCACAGAATGGTGTTGCAGGCAAAATGAGGTTATGGGAATCCCCGTTGGAGTATAGCGCAGCTGAGGTTTATCCCGCACCACACCCGCGAGTACCAGGTGGTTATCCAGCAGCTACTCCGCGCTGGCCGAGGCCGGATCGGCCGCCTCTGCCGATTCGGCCGCCGGTTTCGCAGGCTCTTCCACTGGCTTGCGGGATTCTGATCTGCCTGCGCGCTCCTCTTTCTCCTTTGCCTGCGCCATCGGTGACTCTTCGGTAATCGCCTCCTTGCGTGACAGAATCAGATTGCGGATAACGGCATCGTTGAAGCGAAAAGCGTTCTCCAGCTCTTCCAGCGCTTCGGCGGTACACTCGATATTCATGAGCACATAGTGTGCTTTATGTATCTTGTTGATAGGATAGGCAAGCTGGCGGCGGCCCCAGTTTTCCAGGCGGTGAATGGTTCCATTGCCGCTTTCAACGATAGAGCGGTAACGTTCAATCATCGCAGGAACCTGCTCACTCTGATCAGGGTGGACCAGAAACACGATTTCATAATGACGCATGGATACCCCTTATGGATTAATCAGCCTTCCGTCTTTTCCGGTAAGGCAAGGAGGTCGAAACCAAAGCCGGCAAACTTTATTAACTGCCCGCCGACCAGATAGAATCAAACAGTGAAACGGGATTCTACGCAGTTTTTTTTTAAGGCGCAAATGCAATCCCGCCTACTGTGGCCCTGTCACCGAATCCAGCCCGCCCCAGCCTGCCGACCAGATGGCGTTGCCATGAAGGTAGTGGACACTGTTCCCTTTTATCAATGCCCGATCCTGCCGGGGATAATCATGGCGGGAGAGACCCGTATCTGCGGACTCGGCAATGATCCGCCCTGCCAGGGCGATACCCGGCGTCTTGCTGACCGGAACCCTTCCGGTATATATATCGAACAGATATAAACCGGTGTGAACCCAGGGGTGGAGCTGCCACGGTTCCGTTGGAGATAGCGTTTCAGCGGAAGCATGCAACGCAACGGGCAACGCCAGGCGGGCCGGCCGACCAAGCTCTGGAGCCGCAGGCAGCCAGGCAACTGCGTGATGATCGCGCAGCGCCTCGGAATCGGTTCCCCGCGCCCCGATTTCCAAGCTGTCAATTTCTCTTGGTGATTGCGGATCACTCACATCGAACAGCGCCAGCTTTATCCCTTGATACCATGCGCCACGCCCATCTCCCCATTCACTGTCTGCCTCGACAGCGGACTTGCCGATACCCAGAAGCAGGTTCTCGTTGACGGGATGAAGGTAATCGGAATAACCGGAAATCTTCAGACTGCCGGCAATAAAGGGATCCGCCGGTTCAGAAAGATCCAGCACATAAAGCGGATCAGTCACCCGAAAGGTGACCAGATAGCCCCTGTCACCAAGAAAGCGTGCTGCGTACAGCCGTTCGCCCGGCAAACCGATGGGTTCGGGGCGTTTCCGGTTTGGCAGACGTGCTATCTCCCGTAACTGGCGTACCTCTCCATCTCCAGCTTCGGAAAGTACGGTCAGGCGTGTCGTGGCGGTTCCGCCCCAGGAGGTTCCCAGAGAGGTGACGACGAACAGCGCGTCATTCTGTTCTCCCATACGAAAGGCCTTTTTCCCCTGCACCCAACCAAGATGCCCTTCGACCGTGGCAGAACCGCGGTAGTCCGCAGCACCGCCGGCCAACGCAAATTTATGGATGCCGGTTGTCTCTTCAGGCGGGTACACCGCCAAATCCCTTTCCGCACCGTCATCTGCCCGGATAACATAAGGAAAACGCGCCGTTGCCAGATAGAGCGATTGCCGGCTCATATAGATCGTTTCCGTTGGCCCGATGATGCAACGCGCTTCCGGCTGGCCGGCCGGGTTGCGCAGGTCGATGGCGATGATACTGATCATGTCCGCGCTGATTTGACCGCTGCCGCCGGGGCGAGAAAAGCAGTGCCTGACCGAAGTCAGGTAGTGCTGTCTGCTTCCTTCATCCATTTGCCACTTTGGAAGCAACCCGGCCAGCGAGGTCTGCTCGAGCAGAAGCGCATTCCGCTTTTTCCCGGCCTCACTCTCCGGATCCGGCAGATAGCCATCGATTCGCGGATGATAGCGGGTTACCAGATAGAGCATTTCACCGATACGGCGGCTCCCCACGAGATAGCCGTCGAAGGCAAGCTGCGCCTGACGCCTTGGACTGGCGGGATCACCCACATCGACAAGCGTAACGTATGTCATCCCGGAGCGCCACGATGGGGAATGGAACCAGTCCAGCGGATCAGGGGTATCACGCCCGCTGCCCAGCACCACCAACAGATTGTTGAAGCCTCCTTCACGCCCGGAAAGCAGATAGGCTCCATCGGCCCGCATGCCCTGATCCAGTTCAATGGATGCTATCTCTCTGGCGGAAGCGGGTTCTTCCGCCAGCTCAAGGATACGAACACGCGATACTTCCGGCTGCGGCCGCGGGGTCAAGTCAGGATCGACCAGCAAGGGGCTGTAAACCGGCTCCTCCCGCACCAGTGCAAAAAGAAACCGGCCGTCACTTTTCAATCGATCAAGCTCGTCCACCCCTTGCTCCTGCAGATTCGTGGTCGAAAAACCGCCCCCCCGAATACCAGGAGTCAAGTTTCCTCCCTCTCCGGGAGGATCTTCCCCGTCCGGAACAGCCACCTGATCCCGGCCGGGAAAGCCACGTTGCTCGCGGATGGCCTTTTTCAGATACTGCTCCAGTTGTTGCGCTGTATCGAAAGCAGACAGAGAATCCGGAGAATCAGCGGTATCACCTTCAGGAGAAGGAATAAAAGGGAGCGAGTCCTGCTCCTTGCAAGCAGACAGAACCAGCAATAACCCCATCCCCAACAACAACGATGATTTGAATCCGGCACACATCATGCCCTTCCCCCTCTTTGCCGCTACAAAGCCCAACCCATCCACGCTCCCACCGTCTGACCCCAGTATGCCCCCATCCCCTTCGCTTGTACAGCAGACGGATAAAAAGCGACCATTCCCGTTCTGAAGCACCTGTACGAGCAGGCACTCAACCATTCAATGGAGCCGGGAGCTGCTCAGTTATCGGCCTGGTCGCATTCAGGGTTTCAGGAGCTGGCTGGATCAAGACACTGCTTGCAGGCAAAAGGGGGCCGGCGGATCGGGCCACAGCTACTTCGCGTTGTACAGCTCGATGACGATATCGTCATCGGCGTGGCACTGGGCCTTCGCATCATCACTGCGCTGCTGTTCGAGCCGCGCCAGATAGTCGCGGGTTACACCGCCGGTTATGTAATTGCCATCGAAACAGGAGGTATCGAAACGGGCAATATCCGGATTACCTTTTCCTACAGCCAGAATCAAATCTTCAAGATCCTGATAAACCAGCCAGTCGGCGCCAATGGCCTGGGAAATCTGCAGTTCATCCCGATTATGGCCGATCAGTTCGTTTACCGACGGCATGTCGATACCATAAACATTGGGATAACGAACAGGTGGTGCAGCCGAGGCAAAATAGACCTTCTTCGCACCGGCATCACGCGCCATCTGGATGATCTGTTTGGATGTGGTGCCACGGACAATGGAGTCATCCACCAGCAGCACATTCTTGCCCCTGAACTCCAGATTGATGGCGTTCAGCTTTTGGCGCACCGACTTTTTGCGCTGCTTCTGCCCCGGCATGATGAAGGTACGGCCGATATAGCGGTTCTTGATAAAACCTTCGCGATACTTTACGTCCAGTTTATAAGAGAGCTGCAGCGCCGTGGTGCGGCTGGTATCGGGAATCGGAATGACGACATCGATATCATGTTCAGGAAAAACCCGCCGTATCTTGCGGGCCAGCATGTCCCCCATGCGCAAGCGGGACTTGTAAACCGAGATCTCATCAATAAAGGAGTCGGGCCGGGCAAAGTAGACATGTTCGAAGATACAGGGAGCATAGGAGGGGTTCTCCGCACACTGGCGAGCGTGCAGCTTTCCATCCAGATCGATGAACACCGCTTCGCCGGGGGCGATATCACGCACCCGCTCAAACCCCAGCGAATCGACCGCAACGCTTTCCGAGGCAATAATCCACTCCGTTCCGGCTCCATTCTCCCGCCTGCCGAACACCACGGGGCGAATACCGTACGGATCACGGAAACCGACGATACCGTAGCCGGTGATCATCGCAACCACGGCATAGGCACCCTGGCAACGCCGGTGGACACCGGCCACGGCGTCGAAGACATCACCCTCACCGATGGTCAGCTTGCCACAGGCCTGCAACTCATGCGCAAATACATTCAACAGCACCTCCGAATCAGAGTCGGTGTTGATATGACGCAGATCATCGCGGAACAGCTCCTCCTTGAGCTGCCCGGCGTTGGTCAGATTACCATTGTGTGCCAGTGTGATACCGAAAGGAGAGTTGACGTAAAAGGGCTGGGCCTCGGCGGAGGAAGAGCAGCCGGCAGTGGGATAACGCACATGGCCGACACCCATGTTGCCCCGCAGGCGCATCATGTGGCGGGTATGAAACACATCCCGCACCAGACCATTGTCCTTGCGCAGAAAAAGCCTGCCGTTATCACAGGTGACGATACCCGCGGCATCCTGCCCGCGATGCTGCAGTACCGTCAAGCCATCGAACAGCAGCTGATTGACCTCCTGCCGGGACACGATACCGATGATTCCACACATGGCTGCCTACTCCGCGGGCCTCTGGTAGGAGAAATACCGGGCCGCATCGGCCGGAAGAAAATCGCGCATCCAGGTCGCCAGCCCCTCAAAATGGGGCATGAACAGCGACTGCCCCCACCACTCATCCTGCGGCAGCGGCGTCAAACCGGCCAGGAAAACCAGCACGCCGACAATGAATACACCACGGACGACGCCAAACAGAATGCCGATTGCCCGGTCAGTTCCGCTCAATCCGCTGGTCTTCACCAGTTTGACCAGCAGATGATTGATCACCGCCACAGCCAAAAGGGACGCGACAAGCAGCAGCATGAAAGCGGCAACCAGCCGGACGGAGGGGGTGCTGATAAACGGCTCCAGCATCACCGCCAGCGTTTTGGAGAAACTGATCGCCACCCAGATGGCAACCACCCACGCGGCCAGCGCCAGCGCTTCACGAACGAATCCGCGGGTCAGGCTGATGAGTCCCGATACACCCAGAACGACAAGTACACCATAATCAAACCAGTTCACTGTTTTTTACCCTTATGCGGAAACACCATCCCGTTCAAATTGAAGATCTTGCGCAGTTTGGCCTGCAGCGCTTCAGCGTTGGCGCGGCTGCGTTCAGGCCCCACCCGAACCCGGTAGATGGTTCCCCGATTGGTGGCAACCGCTTCCACATAGGCCGGGTATTCCCTGCTCCGGATACGATCCCGCAGCGCCATGGCATTGGCCTGCTCGGAAAAACTGCCCATCTGCACTACCCAGGCGCGGGTTCGATCCGCGACGCCACTCCCGGCCGGTTCAGCCGGTTTCTCTCCCGCCGATGGCGGCTTTTCCGACAGGTTGCCGCGCGCTGGAGAGCCGCTTTTCTCCGCGCTGTCTGAACCGGCGACGGCCGGCTTCTCCTGAACCTGTACGGGCTGCGCAGGCACAAAGTTATCCGGCAGTTCCCTGGTGTACTCGTCAACCACCACTGTGGTCACCGGTTTTTCTTCCGGCCGGGGAGGAACTTCATGCAACGGAATCTCCACCACCCGGCGACCATCTTCCGGCGGGGGCGGGACGTTGCTCGAAGTGATCAGCCGTTCATAGCCACCCCTGCTACCCAGCATCATCGGAATAAAGATAACCGCCAGGGAGATCAGCACCGCAGCACCCACCAGGCGCTGCTTGAGACGGCTGTCCGATGTTGGCTGTTGCACCATGTTTCCTGTTGACCCCGCAGCTAGAACGCATGTAGCTGCCCGGATTACCCGCAAAACCCGCTGTTTCAGGGGTAATCTGAGCAGTTACCACAAAAGGTTACAATTCGCCGAATGGCCTATTATACCGCCTCGGACAGCGCCTCCGCCACCGTATAAAACGACCCGAATACAACAACCCGATCCCCCGGCCGGGCATCATGCATTGCCTGCCGGTATGCGCTGGCGACACGGGTAAAACAACGCACGGGGGAATCCCCGCAGATCGTCCCTATCGCCGCTGAAAGCCGCCTGCTGCCTGCATCGCGGGGCGCATCAAGATCGGCGGCATACCACTCATCGAAATGTGAACAGAGCAGCCGGAACACCCCTTCATGATCCTTGCCAGCCAGCATCCCCACCACCGCCAGGGTACGGCCCGCTGAAGGGTGTTCGGCCAGTGCGCCGGCGAGTACGGCCGCTGCGTGGGGGTTGTGCCCCACATCGAAGATGCGGGTCACCGCGCCGGGGAAAACCTGAAAACGCCCCGGCAGAACCACACGCTCCAGCCCCCGCCGCAGCGCCTCCTCACCAACAGGAAAACGCTGTTCGAGCTGTGCCACCACCATCAGCACCGCAGCGGCATTCTGCAGTTGATACGCTCCTTTCAGGGCGGGCAGCGGCAAAACTCCGCTGTGGCGCCCCCCTCCCCGCCAGCGCCAGCCACCATCGACCGCCTGATAATCGAAATCCTGCCCGGCCCGGAAGAGCATCACCCCCAATTGCCGCGCATGTTGCAGCAGCGACGCGGGCGGTTCCGGATCCCCGCACACTGCCGGCCGTCCGCGGCGGAAAATACCCGCCTTTTCCCGGCCGATAGCGTCGCGGTCCGGTCCAAGCCACTCCTGATGGTCGATACCCACGCTGGTGACCAGCGCCACATCGCTGTCCAGCGCGTTGACCGCGTCGAGACGCCCACCCAGCCCTACTTCAAGCAGCACGATATCCAGCACCTCTTCCATAACAAAGATGTCGATGGCGGCAAGCGTACCAAACTCGAAATAGGTCAAGGGGATATCGCCACGGGCCAGATCCACCCGATCGAAGGCGGCGCACAACCGCGCATCGCTGACCTCACCGCCCTGAATACGCACCCGTTCGTTATAGCGCAGCAGATGGGGAGAGGTGTAACTGCCAACCCGGTAACCAGCGGCCAGCAGTATGGACTCCAGCAGGGCCACCGACGACCCCTTGCCATTGGTACCGCCGACGGTGACTACCGCAAAGGGCGGATCGGCATGACCCAGACGATCAAGAACCGAGCGCACCCGCTCCAGCCCCAGCTCGATGCCCGCGGGGTTGAGTGTCTCCTGCCAGGCCAGCCAGCCGGCCAGCGTGTTGAAACGTGCCATGTCAATCCGGTTGAACAGTAAAGAGGAGCGGATGGCGCCGCCGGGGTCACACCGCCTCTTCCGGTGGAGACGGCGGCTCCCCGGTGGCGTCCGGTTGCGATGCATCGCTGTCAGCCCCGGCAGCCGCTACACGACGGTGGGTCAACATGGCCAGAATACCGGCAATCCGGCTCCGCATTTCCCGGCGATCGATGATCATATCGATGGCGCCGTGCTCCAACAGGAATTCGCTGCGCTGGAAACCCTCCGGCAGTGTCTCGCGCACCGTCTGTTCGATGACACGCGGCCCGGCAAAACCGATCAGGGCGTCTGGCTCGGCAATATTGATATCGCCCAGCATGGCAAAGCTGGCGGATACCCCACCCATGGTGGGATCGGTCAGCACGGAAATGAAGGGAATTCCCCGCTTGCTCAACCGGTTCAGTGCGGCACTGGTCTTGGCCATCTGCATCAGCGAGAACAGCGCCTCCTGCATCCGCGCTCCCCCGCTGGCGGAGAAGCAGACCATGGGAATCTCCTCCTGCAGGCAAACATCGACCCCACGCACAAAACGTTCGCCCACCACCGACCCCATGGAGCCGCCCATGAACTTGAACTCGAATGCCGCCGCCACCAGCGGAATCTCCTTCAACCGGCCACGCATCACCACCAGTGCATCTTTCTCTCCCGTGGCCTTCTGCGCCTGATTAAGCCGATCCCGGTATCTCTTGCTGTCCTTGAACTTGAGGATATCCAGCGGCTCCAGATCGGCGCCGATCTCCTCCCGCCCCTCCTTGTCCAGGAAACTGTCCAGCCGCCGCCGGGCGCCGATACGCATATGATGCCCGCACTTTGGGCAGACATCGATATTGCGCTCCATCTCGGGCCGGTAGAGCACCACATCACACTGTGGACACTTGGACCATATCCCTTCCGGTATGGCCTTTTTACTACCGCCTTCGGTGCGAATGGTGGCAGGGAGCAGGTTTTTGAACCAGCTCATGGAGAAAACCTGTGTTTTGTCATGGGTATTAACCTGGCATCAATATAGACTGGATTATCGTACAAGGCATTAAAACTCCGCTGGAGCCGCCCCCCCGGCAAGTATCGATAACGCCGCGACAGTTGACCATAAATAACAGTTGCCGGATCGTAACGATTCAGCTTACCCCTGAAATCCGCGGCCATTTCCACGTTAAAAAAAGGGTTATCTACGCTACAATCTTGCGATTCGCCGAGTCGTTATGCAGAATCAATAATGATACATCTGCAACCACTCGGCAAGTTACAGAAGGTAACGGTATCAATCCGGCGGCAACGAACCATTTTCCAACACGGGAATAACGGATTTCAGGGGCTGGCCGAGTAGTTACCTGTATCGTAACTATTCAGCATGGTATGAAACAAGCCGGTAACTGTTCAGATTGCCCCTGAAATTCGTCAGTTCAAGGCGAAAAATGGGAGTTTACGCGTGTAAATGACCATTTTTCAACGCAGAAATGGCGGATTTCAGGGGTGAGCTGAATAGTT
>WFVH01000047.1 GCA_015491735.1 Gammaproteobacteria bacterium | reverse complement strand
CGCATGATAAGCGCCAGCTGCCGGGCATACTCCTTTTCGGCCGGCTGCTCTTTCCACTCGGACAAGGCGCGCTCATAGACAGGATGGAGCCGTTCAACAACGGCACTCAACCGCTCCAACGCCTCTCCGGCCAGGGCGGTGTCATCTCCGTCGATATCGATCCGCGGGGAAAACAGCCCTATCTGCGTCAAGGGGGGGACTCCCCGTGCAGCGCGTAACGCGTCGATCAGCGGCTGTGTCATGTAGGGGGAGTCGGTTACACCCTGTTCCAGTTGTTCAAGATAGCCCGGCAACTGCAATAGCGCGCGAACCAGCGCATCCACTGCGGCGCGGGGGTGCTGGACGGCCGCCTGTCCAGGCTCCAGCAGCGTCCGGGTCAGCTGCAACATCTCCTCGAGCACCATTGCCGCACCGGGAAGCTTTATCAGTTCCAGCGCACCACGCACCTGTTCCAGGTGTTCGAGGCAGACAGGCAGGCGCTTTCGGATAGCTGATAGATCACTGGAGGTGATCAATGCAACCCGCGCCGTCATCAGGGCAGCATCGATCTCCTCGCGGATTTTGGCCAGGTGTGGCAGCTTTTCCGGTTCAGCCATCGGGGGTCGTTCCGCTATTCATCTCTGTTTCCCTAATGCGGAAGCTTGAATCCCGCCACCGATTTCTTCAGGGTATTGACCGACCGGGCCAGGTGCCCAATAGCCGCCGTCGCCTTGTTCAGCCCCTCGGAGGTCAGCAGGCTCAACGACTGTATCTCTTTCATCCCCTCGGAGACGTCACTTGCCGATTCGGCGTAGCCGCGTGCATCGCTGGATATATTCTGAATCAGATCAGCCAGATGCCGCGCGGTCCGGTCGATATCATCAAGATACTCCCCGGCGTCTCTTGCCAGCCGGGTTCCGGAAACCACCCCCTCCGTCGTCTGCTCCATGGCGACAACGGCTTCTTGAGTGTCCGCCTGAATGGTTTTGACCAGTGTTTCGATATCCTGGGTCGCGCTGGCAGAACGTTCGGCCAACTGCTGAATCTCTTTTGCAACCGAGGAGAAGGCGCTATCGGATTCACCCGCCATGGCGGACTGCAAGGAGGCGTTAAGCGCCAGTATACTGGTCTGCTCAGCAATATCTCCGATCAACCCCACGATGTTGCCTATTTCTTGAGAACTCTCGCCCAGCCGCTTGATTCTTTTGGATGTTTTCTGGATCTGCTCTCGAATGACATCCATCCCGCGAACCGTATCACGCACCGCTTCCGCCCCTTTGTCCGCACTCTCTACCGAGCGCTTCGCCTCCTCCGCCAGCAAGGCCGCATCCGCTGAAATTTTTTCCACCGCCCTGGCCATGTCGGTAATCTTCATCGCAGATTCCCGGATTTGATCGGCCTGTTTGCCGCTATCGACAGCCAGGCGTTGTGTCGTGGCCTGAACATCCTGCGCCGCGCCGGACACCTCTAGTGTCGTATCGTTTATCGAACGAACCAGATGACGCAACGCATCCACCGCATAGTTGACCGAATCCGCAATCGCACCGGTAATCTCTTCGTTTACCGTTGCCTGAACCGTGAGATCGCCATCGGCAAGATTACCCATCTCATCCAGCAACCGCAGAATAGCCTGTTGGTTGCGTTTGTTCTGCGCTTCACTCAGAGACTTCTGCTCTTCACTTGCCGCGAGACGCAGCTTGTCCTCCCGGCGAAACCGGAAAGCAATCAGCAGCAGCAAAATCAGGGCGGCGGCAGCCAGCAGGTAACTGAGCAGAGTCCAGCCACGCAGACTACTATCGAACCCGGCGAACCCTTCCTCCAGCTTTTCGATGGCGGCAAGCAGCGCTTCCGTACTGCCATCTATATCGGCTGCAACCGCTCCCACCTGGGAAACCACAGGCAGCGCCTCCTCGATTCCCCGCTTTTCCCGGGTCAACCTCGCCGCCAGGGAGGAGAGCTGAACCAACTGCCGGCGGACGGCCTTGTGCCGCACCCGGACGACTCCAATCAGCTGATCACCATTCAGCATTCCGTTGATTATCCGGACAAAACGATCGAGATCCTCGCCAAACCGATCCATGGCGCCGATACGGTCGGCGCCCGAGGCAACCACCAGATCGAGATTTTTCCCAATGCGCTCCAGCAGTACCAACTGCCGGGCAGCAGCATAGACCTGCCCGGCCCGCGCCTCCTTCTGCACCAGCCCCGAAGCAACTTTTTCGCTGATTGAAAGCAGATCGGGCAGACGCTGTTTCAAACCCTGCAACGCTTCCTGGAGTTGATATACATTCTCCTGGTACGCAAGAATCGTGTCGGTGTTGTTACGGTACTTGCGCCACAGAACAGCCACCTTTTCCAGGGCACCGTTCGGGTCATCGGAGAAGGCAGGCAGTCCTGTTTCAACGCTGCCCCCCTGCAACTGCAGAATGGCCAGTTCGAAACGATCCCGGTTTTTTTTCAAGGAGCTGAACGCCGGCATGTCGCCATTGGCCGCCAGTCCGGCATATTTGTCGATCTGTTGGGTGCTGGATCGCAGGGTATCCGCCAGCTCCCTGTAATCCTGATGGTACCGAACCTGAACAGCCACATAGCTGTATATACCAATCATGGCAACAACGGTTCCCAGCAACAGAACCAGCAGAAGGAGCAAACCATTACCCTGGTGGTTCCTGGCTATCCGGTCATACAGATCATTCATGCCAACTTTGCGTTTGATTGCCATTCAGTTTTCCCTCCCCCGTATCCGTCCCTGCATCAGAGGGATAAATCGATGATCCCCGGACTTTCCATCAGCAACTGCATGCTGAACTCTCCCCAAACGTTTCCCTCATGATGCCGGCACCCGCTCAGATAGTCGCCAAGCTCTGCGGGAAACGAGTGAGACACTGGGGAGACATCTTTTGGCAGAAAAGGGTATACGCCCATGACTTCGCTGACCAGCACGCCGCACTCCCGATCGTCCTGACGCACCAGCAAAATCCGGTTGGAGGCGCTGTCAGACAACCGTTCTCCCCAGAAAAAATCGGCCAGATCCACAACCGGCAAGGCGTTTCCATGGATATTGGCAACCCCGATCAGCCAGGGGTGGGTTCCCGGCACCCGGGTTATTCGCGCCGGAACAAAAACTTCACGCACCAGCCCCTGTTCCGCCACCAGATGCCACTCTCTCAGCCGGAAAGCGATCCCTTTCCAGTCTTTGGCTTGCGATGGCTCTTCCGGCAACGGCGCCACCCGTTCGCGCATCCGTTGCGCGATACTCTCCAGAAGCTCGAAAGGGGTGAGCGCTGCCGATTCCGTCACGGCAACTCCCGATAGCCGTGCAGTATCACCTGAACCCTGTCCATCAACAGGGTTTCGTCGACCGGTTTGGCAAGGTACTCCTTCGCCCCCTGCTTCAATCCCCAGGCGCGATCGCTCTCCTCACCCTTGGTGGAAAGAATGACAACGGGTATCGCGGCAGTTTCCGGATCCCGGGTCAACTGGCGTGTTGCCTGAAAACCGTTCAGCCCGGGCATGACAACATCCATCAACACCAGATCAGGCTTTTCACCCCGTATTTTTTCGACACCCTCTTCACCATTGTTCGCCACCGATACGAAATGGCCATGTTTTTCCAACATGGTTCTAAGAACATGAACTTCGGTAGGCGAATCGTCCACAATCAAGATATGCGCCATATCCCCCCCAGCATATGCAGTTTCCCGGAGTAACTATTCAGCATAGTATGAAACAAGCCGGTAACTGTTCAGATTGCCCCTGAAATTCGTCAGTTCAAGGCGAAAAATGGGAGTTTACGCGTGTAAATGACCATTTTTCAACGCAGAAATGGCGAATTTCAGGGGTGAGCTGAATAGTTA
>WFVH01000046.1 GCA_015491735.1 Gammaproteobacteria bacterium | reverse complement strand
TGGCGATCTGGGAGGTGCGGTAGGCATCGAGGGTCACCTCACCGGGCGCGACGATCTCGTCGGCCAGCCTGCGACGGCTCACCGGCGCGGTGACGATACCCATCGCCTGGCGCTGTTCGGCGGTCATCTGCGGAATGCCCTGCTGCTCTGCGCCCGACTCCTCCCCGGCATGCACAAGGGAGCCGCCCAGTAGTGGCAGTACAAGGATCAGGGTGGATAGAGGTGTCATCTGCATTTTCTCCAAAACGCGCTGCGTGAACTGTTCAGGTTGCCAAGGGCAGCCCTGCCTGCTGAGGACAGAACGGCTCCGCAATCCGGCTGACGCGGATTACGGAACGGGGTATCAGATCCGGGGAGGCTGGGTGGGAGGTTTGCGCCTCAGGGAGTGGTAGAAAGAGAGGATATATATTTCCGCAAGATGGCCACTGTCGGCAGCGGCGGACGGGGTATGATAACCGGCATAAACAAGTTGCGAACAGCAGTGACAGAGAGAACAGTAACCCATCTCCACCGGACTCTCATCCGGCGCGACGCTATCCGTCAGGCTGGTACCCTGTTCCGGCAGGGCGACGGAAGGCGCGCACGTATCCATGGCCCATGCCATGTTGCCAAAAGCAATGGCCAGAATGAGCAGGAATACAACGAGACGGCCTCGGGGCATCGGACAACAGACCATTATGAGTGCGATAACTCCGTTGATAAGATAACAGCAACCGTTGACAATAGCAGCATATCCACCATCACAACGCCTATGGCTACCAGTTTAATAATAGCAGACCCTGCCAACGATTTAACGTGGATCCGGTTTTTCCGCCGCTGACGCTGAAATCGCACGCGAAAAAAGGGGCAGCATAATCCGATGCTATCCCCTTGATCAACCACCCTGTCTGGCGAATCGATTTTACTTCACCTCGAAGGTTCCCATCATCCCTGCATCCTCATGCTCGAGGATGTGGCAGTGGTACATATATTTTCCACTATTGACGACAGGATCGAAGTGGCCCATGAAGCGAACCGTTTCACCCGGTTGTACCAGCACCGTGTCTTTCCAGCCCGGATCAACGCCGCTGGCGGGAGTACCGTTGCGGTCCAGAATTTGCCACTGAATGGCGTGGGAGTGGAACCGATGCGCCATGGGTGAGGTGTTGCGTGTGGCCTAGATCTCTGTGTCGCCTGCTGTGACCTCTTCATCGACCCGGTTCATATCGACTGATTTGCCGTTGATGAGGAACTGCATGCCACCGCCCATGTTGCCCTTCTTGCCATTCCTGCCCATCATCAGGCTGCCGTTGAAGGGACGGCAGCGGACGTACCAAACAGGGGCGCCGCCCCTCTTACCCGTCACCCGGTTTAGCGCTTTCTCATGCATAAGGACGATGATGGAAATGGCAAAACACATCTCTGCCAGTTATTTTATCAGCAGTTCCGCCCGATACCTCTTGCTGGAACCATCTGTAATCTATACAATTTCTCCAGTAGGGTTTGCTCTCGGAAGAGGCCTGCTCTATCCCATGGCTCATCCATGGAAAACAACAACTCTACCGAAGGAGAGTATCCCATGACTAAAACTGATTATATTGCCAATATCAAAAACTATGTCGCCGATGTCGACGAAAAAGTAGTCAATGGCATTGTCAAGCATCTGGGTATTGCGCTGCAGTGCAAGGATGCATCTCTGGTCTCCTGTTCGGATCCCTCTGAGCTGGAGCGGGTAAAAAACAGTTTTCTGAAAAAGAAACTTGGCCGCACAGAGGACGATGAAGAGCTGGACAAGGTTATCGCAGAAGTCTGCCGCAAAATGGCCGGGGAACGGAACAAGTCCCGCGTTACCTTTTACTACCTCCTGGCCGTTCACTACAACCAGCAATCAGTTTTCACCTGATTACCAACTTGAACAGCCGTCCCTGAAAATGCCTGGAATCCCCCCATCAGGCATTCCTCGGGATCGGCCCAAGACGGCCTGTCCCCTAGAACTATAATTTGTCAGGGGTTTCAAGAACAGGCTGGCACGGCGTTACAGCTTTTGCCAATGGAGCAACCATTGCCCGCAAGCTGCGCCTTGGTCCAGCCTGTTTTTGAAACCCTGAATGCCGGCAATATAGGTCGTGTTCAGCCGGTGGGTGACACCTTGAGGCGAGCTGTTCTCGTAGCTCTGAGTGCCGGATAACCTAATGTTAATCTATAAAAACACGATGGAAGTATCAGTAATTACTAGGTTAAATGATAAATAGATTAAACAGCTTGGTAACTATTCAGCATAGCATGAAACAAGCCGGTAACTGTTCAGATTGCCCCTGAAATTCGTCAGTTCAAGGCGAAAAATGGGAGTTTACGCGTGTAAATGACCATTTTTCAACGCAGAAATGGCGAATTTCAGGGGTGAGCTGAATAGTTA
>WFVH01000045.1 GCA_015491735.1 Gammaproteobacteria bacterium | reverse complement strand
GGGGCGCTCCCTTCGGGCCGGTCAGGAAGCGGTCATCTGCGGTGTTGCGCTCCCTTGAATTAGCTATGGCTAGTCCTGCGGTCGCGCGCCTGGCAGCTAACCGCTTCCTGACCGGCTGCATCCCAGGTTATCACCTTGACGGAGTACTAGGGTTCCCGGGTTAACAACAACTCGATCACCCCTTCTATCCCGACTTGAATCATCTGCTCTCCGGACTCCAATACAGGAGCCGCCATCTCCAGCGGCTCAGACATGGCCATGGTTCGCATCATCGGTATGGGGCGATGCTGCTCTCCAGAGGATGAAATGCCCAATGACACGATACGAAAATCACCGGCATCGAACTGTTGTGCAACGAGGTGCGCCCTCTGTTTGAAACGGGTTATCACCCTCTTGATCAACGCATCCTCTACATGACGGCGTTTATCGGGCGAAAGCCGATAACCGATATGCTGGATTGCCAGCTTTTTCTGCAACTCCCCCAACAGACTGCTCAAGCTGGCCGCATCCCTGCTTTCCAGGCGAATGGAGTGCCGCACCAGCCAACTACCTGTCGGTTTTCCATCCTGATAGAGGGGACGGGTCTGATAGTCCAGCGTCTGTACGTCAATATCCGGCACCCGTGCAGCATGATCGACACCCCAGGCAATCACCTGGTTTACCTTGTCCGACACCTCGCTGATATTCCGCCCCTGCGCCTGGAAGTAGAGTATGGCATTCAGGGTATCATTCCCCACCTTTTCACTGGCAGCCACGCTCAGGCTGATCCGGTCATAGCCCGGTTGCTCTTCAGCAGCTCCCGACAAGGGTATGCTTCCCATCAGGCACAACAGCAGCAACAGTTTCATCTTTGACATCATGCGACATATCCCTTCGGCTTTCCGCCCGCAAAACTGACGGTGGAAACGACTGTACCATACCCGGCCCAATCCGTACCAGATAACACGGAGCTGAAGGAGGCTTGAAGTCCTGAACTTGTTCGATGTTGATACCCAGGCTAAAACAGCGCGGCTGAACACGATATATTATGTGGCCGGTTTAATATTACTTCTCCCCTTCAGAAAGGCCAGATGGCGCTTAACGCCCGGCTCAACCATCCCTGCCGGTTGGAGGCTGCAACAACCCCGTCCCCTTCGTAACTGATGTGGGCATCAGCCAGCTTGCTGGATGGCACCTTGTTATCCGGCCCGATATCCTGGGGGCGCACGATTCCAGAGATGCGGATATACTCGTTGCCCTGATTCAACGATACTACTTTTTCGCCACGCACCACCAGGTAGCCATTGGAAAGCACCTCCACCACACTGACGGTAATGCTGCCCGTCAGGCTGTTGCTTTGGCTGCTGTCTCCGGCACCGGCAAATTTTTCATCCGTTCCGAATGCGGCTGCGAGGTTATTGTCCTTGTAGCTGGACAACGGCAGCATACGAGGCGCATTGAACTGCACCTGGGCTCCAAAAAGCGTGGGATTATCCATACTGACTTCATTGCTTCTGGATGTATTGGTTTTTGCGCTTTTGCTGGCGCGGGTCTTCTCCGCCAGTTCGACGGTAAGAATATCCCCAACCCGCCGGGCGCGACTGTCGCGAAACAGGGATAAACCGGCCCGCGACTGAAAGATGGCGCCGCTGTTTTTCTGTTCCGGAACAGGAAGTGGCCGCACCGGGGCATACGCCGGATCGCGCATCGCCCTATCGGGAGTAGAACCACACCCAGCCAGCAGAACCAGAGAAACCGTTACCAGATAGCTTGCATGTTTCATTTCGATTTATAGATTCTGAGTTACATATTGCAGCATTTGATCCGTTGTGGAGATCGCCTTGGAGTTCATCTCGTAAGCGCGCTGGGTCTCAATCAGGTTTACCAGCTCTTCCACGGCATTGACATTGGAGCTCTCCACGCTACCCTGCAGTACTGTCCCCAATCCCTGCTGCCCTGGCGTGCCGGCTTGCGGCGCCCCGCTGGCCGCCGTTTCCAGAAACAGGTTTTCACCGACCGGTTCCAAACCCGCAGGGTTGACGAAGTCGGCAAGCTGAAGCGCACCAACCTGGGTCGGCTGGGCATTTCCGGCAACCAGAACGGAGACCACTCCATCCACGCCAATGGTAATACTGAGCGCATTTTCCGGAATGGCGATACCCGGCTGCAACAGGTAACCGTTGGATGTCACCAGTTGCCCCTGGGCATCCAGATGAAATGAACCGTCCCGGCTATATGCTATCTGCCCGTCCGGACGCTGAATCTGGAAAAACCCCCGTCCCTGAATCGCAATGTCCAGCGCATTGTCGGTCTGGACGATATTGCCCTGAGTATGCAACTTTTCTGTCGCCACCGTGCGGACACCCGTACCCAATGACAGCCCTGAGGGTAACAGGGTATCCTGGCTGGTCTGCGCGCCCACTTGGCGCACATTCTGATAGAGCAGATCCTCGAACACTGCGCGGGCTCTCTTGAAACCGCTGGTGCTGACATTCGCCAGGTTGTTGGAAACCACATTGAGGCGTGTCTGCTGCGCATCAAGTCCGCTTTTCGCAATCCATAGTGCTGGATTCATCGCTTCTCCCCCTGTAAACCCGAGTAACATTAGCTAATTCGCAACAATGACTCCGCCGCCTCGGCATTATCGTTTGCGGTTTTCATCACCTTTACCTGCATCTCGTACTGACGCTGCAGATTGATCATCTCCACCATCGTCTGCACCGCATTGACATTGCTCCCCTCCAACGCCCCTTGATGAAGGCGCACATTGATATCCATTGTGGCATCGGCGCCATTCCTGGTGCGCATCAAGCCATCGTCACCTTTTTCCAGATCCTCTCCAGGCGGGTTGACCAGTTTGATACGGCCAACTTCAACCAGGGTCTGGGCCGTCTGGCCGGTCGGACGAATGGAGATAGTGCCATCGCGTCCAATGGAGATACTCTCGGCGGGAGGCAGGGCAATAGGGCCATTGTCCCCCATCAACAGATGTCCAGACCCCGTCATCAACAATCCGCCTGACCCGAGATTCAGATTCCCGTTTCGCGTATAGGCCTCGCTGCCATCTACGGCCTGTACCGCGAACCATCCTTCTCCGTCGATAGCCAGATCCAGCTCCCGTCCGGTATGCTGAAGAGGTCCCTGGGCAAAACTGACTCCCGGCCGTTCATCCATGGCATAGACACGGGTAGCGTATCCCGGGCCATACACCGGCATACTGCGAAACTGATTCAAATCTTCGCGGAAACCCGTCGTGGTCGCATTGGCAAGATTGTTATTGATGGAGCGCAATGCCAACATGCGTTGTCTGGCGCCGCTCATTCCCACATATAACATTTTATCCATAACCACCTCTCAATCAGCAATTGTTCACGAACAGTGAAAATGCATATATCATGCCATGTTAGTACAAAAGAGAAGCCTTATAATCCCCCGACCTGCCAACAACGCGTTTATCGGCATATCTATCCAGCCAGGATTAAGCCAGCAACATATATCGTATTCAGCCGAAAAAGCTCTCTGTCACAAGAAAGCGGCAATAAACTGCCGTTTTTCTCCAAAAAACTCCAGCGGCCAAATGCCTGTGCGTACCTTTAGGAGGAAATTGCAGTGAAGTACGCCGTCATTCAAGGCCGTGCGAGCCGCCAGGCTGCGCATCTGCACCGTTTGCCAGGCATTCGGCGTGATACCGTCTCGGCCGGCGAGAACCGCGATCCGGCAAGGAGGTTTTCTCTGGGAGGAGCTGGTTTTGCAGGAAAGACTGCCGGGTCAATACCAAGCCGGTGACGAGAGACCGAATCAGGCCGATGAGCATAACCCTTCAATATCGGTGGAGCCTGCTCCCGTGGCCAGCAAGGCAGTCATCGCGGCCACCGGCAGGGGATGGCTGAGAAAATAACCTTGAATCTCGTTGCAACCGTTGGCGCGCAAATGCCGAAGCTGGGCGCTGTTTTCCACCCCTTCGGCCACCACGCTCAGCTTCATGCTGTGCGCCAGGGTAATTACTGCGGATGCAATTTCGCCACCGGCAGCATCTGCATGGATACCCTGCACAAAAGATTTGTCGATTTTCAATCCATCGATTGGGAAGTATTTGAGACGGCTCAACGAAGAGTAACCTGTACCAAAATCGTCTATCGCCAAGCGCACACCCAGGGATTTCAGTGCATTCAGCGTATTGGCAACAGACTCGAGATCACTGACGAGCAGACTCTCGGTAATTTCAAACTCCAAATCCCCAGGCACCATGCCGCTCTCTTCCAGCGTCCGGGCAGTGCTTTCCACCAGCAGGGGATCGGCCAACTGGCGCGGCGACAGATTCACTGCGATACGCAAATGAGGGAGACCCTCATCACGCCACTTGACCGCTTGCCGGCAGACGGTTTGCACCACATATCTCCCCAACCCGGAAATAAGACCCGTCTCTTCGGCAACGGGCAAAAAAGCCTCCGGCCGCAACAGTCCCTCTTCCGGATGCCGCCAGCGCAACAGCGCTTCAACAGCGGTGATCGAACCACATTTCAAGTCATAAATGGGTTGATAATGAATCTCCATCTCTCCACGCTTGTGAACGTAGCGGAGCCGCCGCTCCAGATCCAGCCGGGTCAGCGCCTGCCGATTCATCTCGCGGGAGTAATACTGGATGTAACCACGCCCCTTCCCTTTCGCCCGATACATGGCCGCATCTGCATTCTTGAGCAGATCATCCACCGTCGTTCCATCCCGCGGGTAGACGCTGATCCCGATACTGGCGGTAACGAAATAACTGTGTCCCTCAATATCCACCGGCCGGTCCAGAGCATCGCAGATCTTTCTGGCCACCACACTTATCTGCCGGGTATTGTCAATATAATCAAGCACAACGACAAACTCATCTCCACCCTGACGAGCCACCAGATCCTCGCCCCGGTGGCACTCCTGCAATCGCTTGGCCACGGCTGTCAGCACCTGGTCACCCGCAGCATGGCCCAAACCGTCGTTGACGCTCTTGAAATTGTCAAGATCGACGAATAGAACACCGATATTGTGCCCGCTCCGCTGCGCGTAGGAGATCGCCCGCTGAAGATGCTCCTGCAACAAGCCCCGGTTCGGCAAATCGGTCAGCGCATCATGGGTCGCCTGATGGCTAAGCAGCGCCGCGGCCTCCCGCAAGTTGCTGACATCACTCATGGTTATCACCCCACCGACCACTTTTCCACTGTGATCGTGAATCGGTGCGGCTGTGCCGTGGATATCGCAATGTGTTCCGTCACGGGTAACGATCATGGTGTTTTCAGGAAACGAAGCTGCCGCACTCTCGCCCCGCAGAGACGACAGCAGTATGCCTCCTGTCTCCACTCCCCGCTCGTTCAGCAACCGAACCACCGATTCAACCGGTTTTTTACGGGCATCGCTGCAACTCCATCCCGTCAATTTTTCGGCCGACGGGTTCAAAAAGTCGATACGGCCTTTGCTATCGGTCGTGATGACCGCATCTCCGATCGATTGCAGCGTTACTTCCGCCCGCTCTTTCTCCTGAAAAAGCTGGCCAAACATCATATGCATCCGCCGCCAGCTCCACAAAGGATAACTGAGCGCTATGGAAAGCATGGCTGCCATGGGTGGGAACCAGCGATAAGAAAACGAAAGCAGGGCGACACTGAGCATCAGCACCAAAAACAGCTGCGCAACCGCAAATGGCAGCGCCCACTGGGGACCAACCAGGCGGTAAACCAGATAGACCGGCGCCACCAGCAGGAGAGTCAAGACAATCTGCCAGGGGGTAGACAACGGAACAATCGTCACCTCCCGCAGTAACGCATCGGCAACGTTGGCCAAAATCTCTACCCCGGGCATCGCACGCTGAGTACGATCACCCAGCGGCGTAGCATATCTTTCTCCCAAACCACCCGCGGTCGCTCCCACAAACACATATTTCCCGGCAAACAGCTCCTTGAGCTGAGCCTCTTCCGCGTTGAGAACATCGACATAGGAGATGGCCGGGATGAAATCCGCCTGCCCGGAGAAGGGTATCATGACCATATAGTCGCGCACCCAGGCGGTGGCGGACGTGCCGGATTCCGCTACATCATGAGTAACGCCTGGCAACTGCTCCGGATAGTGGTTTCCGGCACCCAGCAGCGCCACCGCCAGGTTCGGTCTGTCGGGCCGGCCTATACCGGCTTTGAGAAAGCTGCGGCGCACCTTGCCATCCAGATCCAGCTCAATACCGATATGCCCCAGCGCAGCCGCATTGCGACCAAATATTTCAAGCGGTTCGGCTTCATGCAGCAGACCATCGATGTCGGTCTGTTCGGGAATGACCGGAAGTACGACATGCCCGTTTCTCCGCAACGCCTGCGCCAACGCCTTGTCACCTTCGGGATCAGCCCTGTCCGGCTCGGCCAGAATCAGATCGAGTGCTACGGCGCGGCTGTCCGCCAGCGTCAGTTTATCTATCAGTTGAGCGTGCAGCCCGCGCGACCAGGGCCAGCGTCCCATGCGGGCAAGGCTCTGATCATCGATAGCGACAATCACGATATCGTTGGAAGGGGGGCGCTGCACCACTTGCAGGGAGTAGTCGTACGCCAGATAATTCAGATTCGTCAGCCAGCCGGATTGAAGCAGCACCAGCGCGAAAACGGTTGTACCCAGAGACAGTGTCAAATATTTTCTGGCTGGCGCCATCCTTTGCCAGAGTCCCGTCTTCACAGGATGAGTACCAAACCCGCAATTCCCAACAAAAACAGGGGAACAGGAGTTGTGAGCGGCGGAACGATCTCTATAGGCTGGTTGAACGGGCCGGGAAAACCATCCACATCGAGCGTTCTCATACGCATATAGACACGCTGCTGCGGCCGCGGCAGCGTTAGGTGGGTATGGGCGGTCTCCTGCTCTGCATATAGCCGGGTAAACCCGGCGTCGTTGGCCAGTTGCAGGTGATAGCGGTATCCCGGTTTCCCCTTTTGCCAGCGCAACCGTAACTCCGCGGCCGTTTTCCGGATTGAGATATCTGCGGGTGGTGCGGGGGGCAGGGAGATATCGAACACCGAGATCTCGCTGAACAGACCCCACTTCCCGGCTTCATCACGGCTTGCAACCCGCCAGTAGTACCGTTTCGGCGGCAACGCTTCAGGAACGGAGAAATATTCGCTGCCGAGATTGCCGTTGTCGACAAGAGGCTCTTCGAACGCTGAACTGGCGGCGAGCTGAAACCGGTAAGCAACAGCGCCAGGAGAGGGTTGCCACCGGAATGTGGGCCGTTCCTGGCGCACCCGGTCTCCTGACGCCGGTACTGCCAACACAGGTGGCAAGGGATGAGCATCCAGCACGAACAGATGCCGCGCATCCAGACCCTCCAAACCGTGGGAATCGATCCCCCTCACCGATAGCTGGTAACTACCATCTTCCAATCCGCTCACCTTCAGCGAAGGGGTGGCGGTCACGGCATCCACCCGAAGCACTCCGGCAGCGGAAGCTGGCGCAATCTGCACACGATAACTCTCCGCGCCAGGCTGCTCGCTCCAGGAGAAATGCAGCGGCAATCGCCGATAACGCGCTTTCATTGCATCAAGTTCGGGGGCCGACAGCAACGGCTGCGGAGGAATGGGCGGTTGACCGCCCTCCATGACAGTACCAAAACGCTCCTCCACCGGAAGCTCCTTCCCTCCTCCCGCTACCGCAACGGTACCGTGAATAACTTCGGTACGAAGCCGCGGCGCCTCACCGTCCGCACCAACGCGGAAACGGGTGCCCCGGGCGCCAGCGCTACCTGCCGGGGTTCTGATTTCAAAACGCCGGTCGGGCGAACTATTCGGGGCCACTACGCTCTCCACCCGCCCCCGCCGCAAATGTAAACGGATGTTCGGGATCTCCCGATCGCCGTACGCCTCCAGAATCTCAAAGGTCATGGTGCTGTTTCCCTGCAACAGCAGATGGGAGCCATCACCGAACGCCAGCATGATGCTGCCGTTTTTACCCGTTTGAAGCACCTCGCCCGGTTTGAATCTATCTCCCCGGGTGACAGCCTGTGGTTTGCTGGCCCCAACACGTCTGACGGTCACCGGGCCAGAAACATCCAGCGCCCGTGCCTGAAGCGGTTTTATCTTCAGCCATCCGAGACGAAAACGGATTTTGGTTCCAGGCGGAATCTCCCTTGCGCTCTTCAGCCGGTTGAATCTCCGCAACTCTTCCACCTGAACCGAATCGACGCCATACTCCTCTACCAGCTTGTCAAGAGTATCCCCAGGCTGTACGGTATAGACGAGTTCCTCGCTGCCACTAACCGCTACCGGCAAACAGAGAAGGAAAACCATAACTACTGCGCAAAAAGTGTTGTGCACCGCTGGTTTAACCCTCCCCTGCCAGCCAACCGTGGGCGATTGCAGCAGTTTCGGTGAAATGAATGGATCTACTGACGCGACCTGCCATTATAAAATCATATTCGCATCAATTCAAACTTGACAGGGCGGGAGCTGCCCTGAAGAGAATTACCTTTTGCCGCAGTCCGGAAGAAAAAGCGCTTGCGCCAGCAACAACCATTGCTGCTCCCAGTACTCCAGTGGACTGAGGGAGAAGTTGGTGCGGACAAACTGGCGCATGCGCCCCTCCACTACCGCCAGCATCAAATTGGCTCCCACTTCGGAAGGAACGCCGGTCTGCACGGTTCCCATTGGCCGCCCTTCCCGCAATACCTGCTTCAACTGGCTTTCCAGACGACTGAAGTAGCGCCCGGACCGTTTGCGGAGCCGCTCGGGTTCGCCAATCAGCACTTCACCCAACAGCAAGCGGGTGATCCCTGGATTACGGGAGGAAAAATTCAACACGATTTGCAGAATCAATTCACAACGTCTCTCAGGATGCTGTCTTTCGGCGAGGACCCGGTTTACCCGGCTGAACACGGTCTCTTCCGCAAACTCGATCAGGCTCTCGAACATGCGCGCCTTACTGGGAAAATGCCGGTACAGCGCAGCTTCGGAGACGCCCACGGCGCTGGCCAGCCCGGCCGTCGTAATGCGCTTGCCGGTATTGCCTTCCAGTTGCTGAATCAGACTTTCGAGAATCTGCTGTTTGCGATTGTTGCTTTTTTTTGATGTTGCTCCCGCCATGGTTCAGACACCTCCCTTTATCAGCGTCCCCACCCCTTCGTCGGTAAATATCTCCAGCAGGCAGGCATGCTCCACCCGGCCATCGACGATATGAACCGATCGCACACCTCCCCGCACAGCATCGAGCGCACAACGGATCTTGGGCAACATACCTCCATGTATGGTGCCGTCGGCAATCAATCGATCGACTTCCGCGGCCGTCAAGCCCGTCAGCAGCTTCCCCTGTTTGTCGAGCAGACCGGGGGTATTGGTGAGCAACATCAACTTTTCCGCCTGTAGCGTCTCCGCCAGCTTTCCGGCCACCAGATCGGCGTTGATGTTGTAGGTCTGCCGGTCATCCCTGCCGATGCCCACGGGCGCAATCACTGGAATGAAATCATCCTTTACCAGCATGTGCAACACGGCCGCATCGATAGACTCGACTTCGCCCACATGGCCGATATCAATAATTTCCGGTGCTTTCAGCTCGGGGGCGCCGCGGCTCACCTTCAACTTGCGGGCATGAATCATCTCCCCATCCTTGCCTGTCAAACCGACGGCGCAACCGCCCTGTTGATTGATGAGACTGACAATCTCCTTGTTCACCAGCCCGCCAAGCACCATTTGCACCACATCCATGGTTTCACTGTCAGTGACGCGCATGCCTTCGACGAAGTGACTTTTTTTGCCGATGCGCTCCAGCAAGCGGCCGATTTGCGGCCCGCCACCGTGGACGACGACCGGATTCATTCCAACCAGCTTCATCAATACCACATCCCGCGCAAATCCCTGTTGCAGCGCCTGATCCGCCATGGCATTGCCGCCGTACTTGATTATCATGGTCTTACCGATAAAACGCTGAATATAGGGCAGGGCGACAGTTAGAACGCGAGCAATGTCGGTTGCGGATGCTGGATCGAGACTCATGGGGAAAATTGGCGCCGTTTAGCTGTTTTCAAATAGCGGCATATATACCACACTTTGCTGGCGACCGTCACCCACGGAGCTGATCATCGCCGCTGGCCTGGCAACGGCCAGCATTCCCGCCCTGCGGCGGAAACTGCCTGAAACAGTGAATTCAAAAAGGCAGGGGAAGATCCGGGGCCTCGGACAGGATAAGTGTCCGGATTCGCTGCTGTATCGCTTTCAGGGCCGCCAAATCCCGCGCCTCGAAACGCACCCCCAGAGCAGGAGTGGTATTCGAGGCCCTGACCAACGCCCAGCCAGCGGAGAACTCCAAACGCAGTCCGTCCAGCAGGTTCACTGCCGCATCGGGAAAGTCGGCTCTGCCCATTAACCGCTCCATCAGCTCGTAATGGGAACCCTCGGTGACAGGAATCTTGTACTCCTGCGTACTTGCTGCCTCTGGCAGGGTATCGAACAGCGCCGCGCTGGAGAGCGGTTGACGGGCCAGGATCTCAAGCAGACGCGCACCGGCGTACAGGGCATCATCGAACCCGAACCAGCGATCGGCAAAAAAGAGATGGCCTGTCAATTCACCGGCCAGCAGCACTTTTTCCTGCTGCATCTTCGCCCTGACCACCGAGTGTCCGGTGCGCCACATCAACGGCCTGCCACCATGCTGCTCGATCAGACTGAACAGATCACGGCTGCATTTTATATCGAACAATATCCTGGCGCCGGGGTTGCTCTTCAACAGTTCAATGGCCAACAGCATCAGCAGCCGATCCGGCCATATTACTTTGCCACCGGAGTCCACCATCCCAATTCGATCTCCATCGCCATCGAAAGCAAACCCGGCGTCAGCACCCGCTGCGCGGACGGCTGCAACAAGCTCTTGCAGATTTTCCGGATCGGCAGGATCGGGGTGGTGGTTGGGGAAGCGGCCATCAATCCGGCAATAAAGTTCCTGCACCTCGCAACCCAAACGCCGAAACAGCTCCGGAGCGAGTTCGCCAGCCATTCCATTACCCGCATCCACCACGATTTTCATCGGCCGGTGCAGCTGTATATCCCCGCCTATCTCGGCCATATAGGCATCGGCAACATCTATCCGCCGGCAGCTGCCGATACCCTCCACCAGATCGCCCTGTTCGATGCGGCGGCGCAGCGCCTGCACGCTGTCAGCATGCAACACATCGCCACCGAGAACGATTTTGAGGCCGTTATACTCGGCCGGGTTATGGCTGGCTGTCAGCATAATACCGCTCTTGCCCGCGTACCGCTGGGCGGCAAAATAGAGGACAGGCGTGGGAACACGGCCAATATCCAGCACCTCGCAGCCACTGTCGCACAAGGCCCTGATCAATGCCCTGCCCAATGAGGGGCTGGATAAACGCGCATCCCGGCCGACGGCAAGAAGGCGAACACCACGCGCCGCCGCTTCGCTGCCAATGGCCCGGCCGATGCTGTACACCGTCTCCGGTGTCAGCGTACGCCCCGCGATACCACGAATATCATAGGGTTTGAAAACAGAGGCGCAAACCGGCGCCGGGTAACGGGGCAAGACCCGTTGATGTGATTGCAGTGACATGATGGATACCTCCCTGTATCAGTGTCGACCGGTGTGACCAAATCCTCCAGTACCGCGCTGGCTGGACTCAAACTCATCCACCACTTGAAATGCAACCTGCACCACCGGCACGAACACCAGTTGGGCAATACGTTCACCCGCCTGAATGGTAAATGCGTTCCGGCCACGATTCCAGCAGGAGACGAACAACTGCCCCTGGTAGTCAGAGTCGATCAGCCCTACCAGGTTCCCCAGTACGATGCCATGTTTATGCCCCAGCCCGGAGCGAGGCAAAATCACCGCTGCCAGAGAAGGATCCGCCAGGTGAATCGCAATCCCGGTGGGAACCAGGCAGGTATCCCCGGGTTCCAATGTCACCGGCTCTTCCAGACAGGCCCGAAGATCCAGCCCCGCCGCGCCCTCGGTCGCATAATTCGGCAAGGGGAACTGGGTACCGATGCGGGGATCAAGGATTTTCAACTGAATCTTCTGCATCATCGTAACTATTCAGCATAGTATGAAACAAGCCGGTAACTGTTCAGATTGCCCCTGAAATTCGTCAGTTCAAGGCGAAAAATGGGAGTTTACGCGTGTAAATGACCATTTTTCAACGCAGAAATGGCGGATTTCAGGGGTGAGCTGAAT
>WFVH01000044.1 GCA_015491735.1 Gammaproteobacteria bacterium | reverse complement strand
TGGGGCGCTCCCTTCGGGCCGGTCAGGAAGCGGTCATCTGCGGTGTTGCGCTCCCTTGAATTAGCTATGGCTAGTCCTGCGGTCGCGCGCCTGGCAGCTAACCGCTTCCTGACCGGCTGCATCCCAGGTTATCACCTTGACGGAGTACTAGATGCCCAAACACCTATCTTGGTTATTCTACAGCAAACAAAGGATAACGGGATCGGCCGCTTGGTATACACGCCGGGCAGACGGGAAGAGGGGGGTGCCTGCGGTTGTAGCCGCCTGTGATACCTGCTCGATGGGCAATGGATGCAGCACAGGGCCAGGTGCTGCCGGTGGCGCCTGAATACGGTTTCCGTTACTGCCGGGTCAATTAGTTACATACGGCAGTAAAGAAAATATCCCGCGGTGCCGATAACCATTATCACGATGAGAGGGCGCTGCATTGAACTGCTGGGAATTCATAAACAAGGGGTTTTGTGATGTTGTCACGCCTTTGGCAAGGTAAGCGGAAAAAGGTACTTGGTCTGGATATCGGCACTACCGCCGTGCGGCTGGTGGAGCTGTCCCGCAGCGGTGACAGGTTTCGCCTGGAGCGCTTTGCAGTCGAGGAGATGCCGCTGAACGCGATGTCCGAAAACGAGATAAAGGATGTGAATGCCGTTGCCGCCACGGTCAAACGCGCTGTTATGTCTTCCGGTAGCAAGATCAAGAACACGGCGGTGGCTGTAAGCAGCGCGCAGGTCATTGTCAAGACCATAACGATGCCCTCTTCATTCAGCGAAAGCGAGCTGGAAGAGCAGATCATGGTCGAGGCCTCCCAGTACATTCCCTACCCCATGGAAGAGGTCAATCTGGATTTTTGCGTAGGAGACACCGTGGGCGATGGCGAGATGGTCGAAGTGCTGCTTGTGGCTTCACGCAGTGAAAATGTTGATGCCCGCATCGCGGTTCTGGAGCAGGCGGGGCTGAATGCCAGCGTGATGGATGTAGAGACCTTCGCCCTGGAAAACGCGTTTCCGCTCGTCAAGGGGCAGTTGCTGAACAGTGCCCAGGTGCATACCGTCGCACTGATTAATATTGGTGACGCAACCACGACAATGGCGGTTCTGAGAGACGGGAACGGGATTTACACCCGGGAACAGATGTTTGGAGACATCCAGCTGACCGAAGCGATTCAGCAACACTACGGACTCTCTTTCGAACAGGCCGAGCGGGCCAGGAAAAACAACGAACTTCCGGATGATTTCAATACCCAGGTATTGCCCGCTTTTCGTAAAGCGATCGCACAGCAGGTTTCCCGATTGCTGCAGTTCTTTTTCTCCGCCAGTGGCGTAAGCAGTCTGGATCATGTCCTGTTGTCCGGCCAGTGCGCCACCATTCCGGATGTTGCTGCCACGGTTGCTGAAATGACCGGTATCCCCGCATCGATTGCCTGCCCATTTGATGCTGCGGGCTCCTCTTCGAATATAGACAGAAAACAGCTGGAGAAAGAGGCCTCGGCAATGATGATTGCCAGCGGCCTTGCTTTGAGGAGTTTCGACCTATGAAGCGGATAAATCTGTTGCCCTGGCGGGAGGAGCGGCGGAAGCAGAAACAGCGCCGGTTTGCCCTGTTTGCCGCCGCCTGGACGGCTTCCGCAGCAATAATTGTACTGAGTGGATATTTCTACGTTGGTGAACTGATATCGGCGCAACAGAACCGGAACGCCTTTCTCCAAAACAAAATTACAGAGCTGGATAGAAGTATCGCCAGCATCAAGGAGCTGAAAAAAGAGAAAAAACGGCTGATGTCAAGGATGGAGGTCATCAGTGAGCTGCAGAGCAGTCGGATCGGTATCGTCCACATGCTGGATGAGCTGGCGAGACTGGTTCCGGCTGGCGTCTATTTTACCGCCATGAAACAGCGGGGGTCGGTACTGGAGATAGAGGGCGTGGCGCAATCCAATGCCAGTGTGTCCGATTTGATGCGCCACCTGGATAGTGCCGACTGGGTGGGAGATCCACGTCTGGAGGTGATTGAGAGCAAGGACAAGCGCTCAACGGCGAGGAGCAGCCGGTTTGTGTTACGGGTCAATCACGTTACAGCGCATGATGAAAACAAGGTAGAGGCGGGCTGATGAGCATATCCAATCTGGCAAATGCGGAGCTGGACCTGCGCAATATCTGCGAATGGCCACGCCATATGCAGCTTGTGGCCGGTTCACTGGTGGGGGTGGTTGTTCTGATAGCTGGATTTTTTTTCGTGATCGACGGACAGATAGAGCAGTTGAGCGAAGTACAGGCGAAGGAGGTGGAGCTGAAAGAGGAGCTGGAGCAAAAACAGCTGTTGGCTTCCAATCTCGATGCCTATCAGGAGCAGAACAAGGTCATCCGGGATATGTTCAACAGGATGTTGCAGCAGCTTCCCGGGAAGGCTGAGATAGCGGATCTTCTGGTCGATATCTCCCAGGCGGGTATCGGGAACGGCCTGGAGTTCCAGCTTTTCAAACCGCAAAAAGAGCAAATCAAGGTGTTCTATGCCGAGCTTCCTATCCAGATCCGCGTAGTGGGAACTTATCATCAGTTTGGCAACTTCATCAGTGATGTTGCAGCACTGTCACGAATCGTCACCCTGCAGAACATATCTATTCGCCGTGAGGGAAAAGAGGAGTCCTCCAAGCTGGTGATGGATGTGACGGCCAGAACATACCGCTACCTTAGTGAAGAGGAGCAGGAAGAGTACAGAAAATCTAGGGAAAAGGAGAACAGAAAATGATCTGGAACCGCTTTTTTGAAATCCGTTTCCTGCATGTTTTACTGGTGCTTTCCTCAGTCGGTTTGATTGCCGGTTGCGCCAATGACAGCGTCGACGATCTGGAGCGTTACGTCGAAGATATCAGGGAGACCAGAAAAGGGAGGGTACATCCCCTTCCCGTCATGAAAGCGGAGGAGGGATTCCGTTATCAAGCCTCCAATCAGCGCGACCCGTTTTTGTCGGCAAGCAGTATGCAGCGGCTGCAGGAAAAGCGAAAAAACAGCGGTATTCACCCTGACGCCAAACGTGAGCGCGAGGTTCTGGAGTCCTACCAACTGGATACCTTGCGAATGGTTGGCAGTTTGCGTAAATCCGGAAAACTGCTTGCCCTGGTCCAGTCGCCGGATGGCGTGGTCTATTCCGTCAGAAAGGGAAACTATCTTGGGCATAACCATGGGCGGGTAACAGGGTTGTCGCAGAATAAAATTGAACTGGTGGAGATCATACCTGACGGCATGGGCGGGTGGATGGAGCGGCCTGCCCAGATCAGTCTGAAGAATTAAGGGCGGGGACGATTATGAAAAACAAGATGGGAAGAGAACAGGCTATGGCACATCGAAAGACAGCTCGGGGTAAGGGCCGGGTTTCTGCATCGGTATTGGCGGCAGCAGCGATATCTTTGGCGGTTGGTTGTTCTGCTGTTTTCGCCAACGTTTTGAAAAGCGTACAGGTGGCGGAAAACACGGATGGAAAAACCCGTCTGGTCATCGGAATGGCCAGTGCAGCATCCACTCCGGTCAGTTTTACAACGGACAATCCGCCAAGAGTCATCCTGGATCTGGAAGAAACCTCCAACGGCTTGAAGAGAGACGACCTGTTTTCACCTGCAGGCGCAGTGGAGGATATGCAGGTAGTAGAGGCGCAGGGCCGCACCCGCCTCATTTTTTCTCTCACCCACCTGTTGCCATATGAGGTAAAAACACAAGCCAACCAGGTTCATCTTCTCATGGACAAGGAACTGGACTCCCTGGCAATGGCTGCCGGGGAGGAGAGAAAGGGGCAGAAAATGGAGCCGCCTGCAAGCGATGGGAAAACGATCATAACAAACATTGATTTCCGGCGCAGCAAAAACGGGGAAGGTCAGGTTGAAATAACCTTTTCCGGTCGAGACGTATCTGCAGACATCAACCGGTATGGCAACCGGATTGTCGCAAGTTTTCCCGGTGTATCGCTACCCGGCGAACTGGAGCAGCGGTTCGATGTCACGGATTTTGCCACACCGGTCACGTCGATTGACGGGCATGCAAAAGGAGATGGGGCGGTATTGACAGTCACCAGCTCCGCCCCCTACGAATACAAGACATATCAGTCCGACAAACGGATGATTATCAATGTTTCTCCGGAAAATAGTCTGCATGAAAAAAACAGCAGGCAAGACGAAAAACGCTATACCGGAGAGCGTTTGTCCCTTGATTTTCAGGATATTCAGGTGCGTGCGGCACTGAAAATCATTGCCGATTTCACCAATCAGAATATTGTCGCCAGTGATAGTGTGACCGGAAATATTACGCTGCACCTCAAGAACGTTCCCTGGGACGAGGCGTTGGATATCATTCTCAACACCAAAGGGCTTGACAAGCGGCGTCGCGGCAATGTCATTCTGGTTGCGCCGGTGGAGGAGATCGCCGCCCGGGAAAATTTCGATATGGCGGCCCGGAAGAAACAGGAAGATCTGGCTCCTTTGGTGAGTGAAACCATTCAGGTCAACTACGCCAAGGCCTCTGATCTCGCGGTGTTGTTCAAAACCGGGGAAAAGAGCCGGGCAACCATCAGTATCGATGAGCGTACCAACCGGATTCTGGTTACCGATACCCAGGAAAATCTGCAAAAAATGCGGGACAGGATTGCCGAACTCGATATTCCTGTCCGGCAGGTGATGATCGATTCACGCATTGTTATCGCCAACAACGATTTCAGTCGTAATCTGGGCGCCAGGTTCGGTGTTACCGCCGCAATGAAAAATGGGGGTGACGGCATTGTCGGCGGTACCGGTTCATCGAGCGGAACCGGCACCATGGTCGATAGTGCGTTGGGCAACCTGCGGGGTGGCGGTACGGCGTTACCTGTAACGCTACCCGCTCTGGGGGATCGTTACAACGTCAACCTGCCGGTCATCAACCCCGCTGGCAAGCTGGCGCTCGCTGTCCTGGGCAAGAATTACCTGCTGGATATGGAGCTGTCGGCCCTGCAGATGGAGGGACGCGGTGAGGTGCTCTCCAATCCGCGGGTGATCACCTCCAATCGCAGCGAGGCTCTGATTGAACAGGGTGTCGAGATTCCCTATCAGCAGGCGACATCGAGTGGCGCAACCTCCGTCTCTTTCAAGAAAGCGGTACTCAGCCTGAAAGTGGTGCCCCAGATTACACCGGATGATCGGATAATCATGGATCTGAACGTGACCAAGGATAGCGTTGGCCAGGTGTTCAACGGGGTTCCCAGTATTAACTCCCGTGAGGTGAAAACGCAGGTGCTGGTTCAGGATGGCGATACCGTGGTGTTGGGAGGAATCTATGAACAGACCCGCAGCAAGGAGGTTGACAGTGTGCCCCTGCTGGGCGAGCTGCCGATTATTGGCGCCCTGTTCCGGCAGACGCGCAAGGTGAATGACAAGGCGGAACTGCTGATTTTTGTAACGCCAAAAATCATTCGGGACAGTATGGGAGTGAAGTAGGTGGGCGGTTGCCCAGTATCCAGTATTAAGGTTTTGGGCTGATGAGCGTGGTTTCGCCACGCTCATCAAGGCGGGTAACAGGAGATTTCGAGATGGGTTGGATTAAGTCGGTTTCAATAAAAACAACATTGGGAGTTCTGCTGGTCGCCATGGTGCTGGCCTCTTGTGGTGGCGATGCAAGCTTTAGTGGCACTTCCACCCCGGCTGGAGGTGGTGCTGCCAACGGGAGTGGCAATGATAACGGCGCGAATGCCACCGCAGCCATCACCCTGCAACTGGTTTCGGCAAACACCGGACAGAGCACCCAAACCATCACGTCCGCCAACCCCGGCCGCATCGTTGCAACCGTTTCCGGTATCGATGCGCCACAAGTGATCAATTTTTCAACATCGATTGGCGAGATCCCTGTCGCCACGGCTATTACCAATGGCGACAATCAGGCGATGGTGGATCTCCTTGCCGGCAGTGCGCTTGGCGCCGGTACCGTTACGGCGTCCCTGTCTTCGGAGGTTTCGGCTACGATGGCCTTTGCCGTGGGAGCAACCAACTTGCGGATGGGGAGTGGCAGCCCCTTCCAGGCGGGTCTCGCGGCTGTCGGCGCCACCCAGATCTCCGCAGGTGGGACGACCGTGGTTTCCGTTTCGGTTGTCGACGAAAACGGGAATCCGTTTCTGGAGCCGGTCGAGGTCAATTTTTCATCTTCCTGCAGCAGCCAGTCAGTACCGACGGCGGTGCTCAGCTCTCCCGTCAACACGGTGAACGGTATTGCCAGCAGCACCTATCTGGCGCAGGGGTGTGTGGGAGACGACGCCATCAATGTGACTGCCAACGCCGGCGGCGTCAATCTTTCCGCCTCGGCGACCGTAAACGTGTTGTCCGCTGATGTCGGGAGTATCGAGTTCGTGTCGGCATTGCCCAAAAATATTGCCATTCAGGGGGCCGGCGGAATCGGTGGTTCAGAGAATGCCACCGTGGTATTCCGGGTTCGTGATGTCAACGGCAATCCGGTTAATGGACAGTTGGTGGATTTTGCGTTGAATACACAGGTGGGGGGGATCACGTTCACTCCGGCGCAGGCCACGACCAATACGGAAGGACTGGTTCAGACGGTCATCAACTCCGGAACCGTGGCCACGACCGTCCGCGTGACGGCGAGCGTCAACGGAAGCGATCCGCAGATCATCACCCAGTCCAGCCAGTTGGTGGTATCCACAGGGATCCCGGATCAAAACAGCTTCAGCCTGTCCGCCGAGACGCTCAACCCGGAGGTCTGGAATACCGATGGCGTGGCGGTGACGGTTACTGCCCGGCTGGCTGATCACTTCAACAACCCGGTCCCTGACGGAACGGCAGTCTCTTTCTTCACCGAGGGCGGCTCCATTCAGCCATCCTGCACTACTGTCGATGGCAGCTGCAGTGTGCTGTGGACCAGCCAGGAACCACGTCCCACCGGTCAGACGCTGGCGGGGAACTCACACTCTCCCGAGGTGGAGAACACCATGGGGCAGCCGTACGGGGGGCGGGTAACGATACTGGCAACCGCCATTGGCGAGGAGTCATTTCCGGATCTGAACGGCAACGGCCGTTTCGACAGCTCGGAGATGACAGCATTTCTGGGAACCGGGATAAGCGGGCGTCTGTACGATCTGGAAGAGGCGTTCGCCGATTTTAATGAAGACGGGATCTACAATCCGGCTGTTTCCGGTGGAGAGGCGGCGGGAGAGCTGGAGGAGTTTATCGATTTTAATGGCAACGCGGCTTTTGATGGCAGGGATGGCCTGTACAACGGTGTACTGTGTTCCGTACCGGCTCATTCCGGCTGTTCCTCAACCCAGAAATCGACCAATGTGCGGGCGCAGCTAGTGCTGGTAATGTCCGGTAGTGGCGCAAACCTGGCGCTTGATACGCCGGCTTCCGGCACCTTGACGCTGACGGGTGAAGAGACGGGCATCGTTACCGTCACAATAGCCGATCTGCATGGGCAACCCATGCCAAAGGGAACAACAGTCAAGTTTACCACCACGGTGGGTTCCATCGTCAGCTCGAGCAGCTTTACTTGGGCAAATGACAATAATAATGGCGGTCAACGGTTCTCCGTAGCGGTAAAGGGAGTGAAAATAACTGATGGCGTTCCCAAAAGCGGGCTTGTTATGGTGGAGGTTACCACACCTGCCGGGATCGTCAGCTCGTTTGCTCCGGTCAATGTCACTATCCAGTAGCGAGACTCCCTACGGGTCAACGGGTTACCGTTGGCCGTCAGCTTCTCCCCCCGGAAAAACCCGGGGGTTTTTTTTGCTCTTCCCCGATGGAGCGGGTGAAGGGCAAACCATCCTCAACAGGCGGGATGCCTGCCGCATGAGACCGTTTCTGGCGTCACAATGTTGCTTGCCCCAGCGGATTCCAGCCTGCTCCAGCCCCTGCATGGCGGTACAGCTTTTGTCGTGCATTCTCTCCCCGCAAAGGGGATTCCCGGTTTGGCCGCCGGCGTGTTCAAACTCTGTGCCCATCCGGGTACGGGAGGTCCACAAAAAGACTTGATTTTCCTGCTGCTGTTTGCACATCATGTGCGTATGGAGACGATGAACAACATCATCCTCATCGGTCCGATGGGGGTTGGAAAAACAACCATCGGCCGCCGGCTTGCGGTAGCGCTCGGCAAAACTTTTGTCGATAGCGACAGGGAGATAGAAAAGCGGACCGGTGTCGACATTCCCCTGATTTTCGACATTGAAGGGGAGGCCGGTTTTCGCCGCAGAGAGAGCAGGATTCTGGATGAGTTGACCCAGCGCTCGGGGATCGTTCTGGCCACTGGCGGCGGGGCAGTGCTGGATCCTGAAAACCGGGAGCGCTTTCGCCGCCGGGGAGTGGTCATCTACCTCTATGCCGCTATCGACCAGTTGCTGCAGCGAACCGCTCATGACAGAAAGCGGCCACTGTTGCAAACGGAGGATCCGCGTGGCCGGTTAACGGCGATTTTGGCGGAGAGGGAACCGTTATATAATGAAATCGCCAATCTGAAGGTAGAGACCGGTGCCCGGAGCATCGGCAAAACCGTGCAGGAGATCCTGTCCCGTTACAAAAAGGCTGATCGCGGGCGAAGTTAGGGCTATCATAAGCAGCTATCGGACAAAAGCACCACTCAATCATGAAGACAATCCACCTTGACCTTGGTGAGCGCGGTTATCCTATTTTTATCGGTGAGAATCTGCTGGACAGGAGGGATCTGGTTGCACCCTGCATTCGAGGGCACCAGGTTCTGGTGGTGAGCAATGAAACCGTTGCCCCCCTCTATCTGGATCCGGTCCTGCAGGCATTCGACGGCTACCAGTGCGGGACGCTTGTTTTGCCCGATGGGGAACAATACAAAACGCTGAAAACGCTGAATACCATCTTCGATACCCTGCTGGAGCTGCACTTCGATCGCAAGTGCACGTTGGTGGCTCTGGGGGGAGGTGTGGTAGGAGACATTACCGGCTTTGCCGCCGCCTGCTATCAGCGTGGAGTGGATTTCATTCAAATTCCGACAACGCTGTTGGCGCAGGTGGACTCTTCGGTTGGAGGCAAGACGGGCGTGAATCACCCGTTGGGGAAGAACATGATTGGCGCCTTTCATCAGCCCCGTTGTGTCATTGCAGATATAAAAGTGCTGGATACGCTGGACGATCGCCAGTTCAGCGCCGGACTGGCCGAGGTTATAAAATATGGCCTGATTCAGGACGCGGAGTTTTTCTGCTGGCTGGAGGAGAATATGGAGCGTTTGCTGGCGAGAGATACCGATGCGTTGATCCATACGGTTCACCGATCCTGTCAGGACAAGGCCGATGTCGTGCGTGCAGACGAGAAGGAGAGCGGCATCCGCGCCATTTTGAATATGGGTCACACCTTCGGGCACGCCATCGAGACCGGTGTTGGCTACGGCCGCTGGTTACATGGTGAGGCGGTGGCAACCGGCATGTTGATGGCGGCCGATCTTTCCCACCGTCTTGGCTGGTTGAGCGAAAAGGATATTGCCCGTATCGACAATCTTATCGACAAAGCCTGTTTGCCAACCCGTGCGCCGGCTGATCTGCAGAGCGACCAGTTCCTGGAGCTGATGGCAGTGGACAAAAAAGTCTCCGGCGGGCAGATATACCTGGTTCTTCCCCGCGCCATCGGCGAATCGGTCGTGTGCGCCGATTATGACCCCGCGATGTTGAAACAGACGCTGGAGGCTCATCTGGCGGTTGGCTCCGGGGTGAATTAGTGCTCGCGCCCTATGCCGTCAGCGATGCGGAATCGCGGGGCCGTTATTACCCGGAAGCTTCAACCCGTTACCGGGGGGAGTTCCAGCGCGATCGTGACCGGATTGTTCACTGCTCGGCTTTCCGCCGTTTGGAGTACAAAACCCAGGTATTCGTCAATCATGAAGGGGATATGTTCCGCACCCGGCTTACCCACTCTATCGAAGTGGCGCAGATAGGCCGCTCCATAGCCAGGGCGCTGGAGATCAACGAAGATCTGGTCGAAGCGATTGCACTGGCGCACGATCTCGGGCATACCCCCTTCGGTCACGCTGGCCAGGATGCTCTCAATGAGCGCATGCACGCATATGGCGGATTCGAGCACAATCTTCAGTCCCTGCGCATTGTTGAACAGTTGGAGCAGCGTTACGCCGAATTTCCGGGGTTGAATCTGACTTTTGAGACGCGAGAGGGGATCCTCAAGCACTGTTCACTGGACCATGCAGAAAAACTTGGTCAGTTGGGAGAGCGTTTTTTGCTGCGGCAGCAGCCCTCCCTGGAGGCGCAGGTGGCCAATGTGGCCGATGAGATTGCCTACAACAATCACGATGTGGATGATGGCCTGCGCGCGGGGCTGGTCACTCTGGAGCAACTGGATGAGATCGCGCTGTTCAGCGAACACCACAGTGAGGTGAAGAGCCGCTTTCCCCAGCTCAATGGCCGCAGAACCGGCAATGAGGTGGTTCGCCGCATGATCAATCATCTGATTGTCGATCTGGTGGAGACCACCCGGCAGCGGTTGACGGAGCTGGACCCGGTGGATGTATCCGCAGTACGCGCCAGCCCCGGGCCATTGGTGGGATTCAGCCGCGGGATGCTGGAGAAAAACCGCCAGCTAAAACGTTTTTTGCGGCAACACATGTATCGCCACTACCGGGTTCACCGGATGACAGCCAAGGCAAAGCGAATCATTCACGCCCTGTTTGACGAGTTTATGGCTGATCCCCTGCTCCTGCCCGGCGAGACGCTGGCAGCCGTTCGGCAAAGCGAGCAGAGTGATGGCGATAGCGGCCGGGCACGGAGCGTGGCGGACTATATTGCCGGGATGACCGATCGCTTCGCCATCGCCGAGTATGAGCGTCTTTTCAATCCGCACGCTACTTGAGGCGACTCGCGGGTTGCCGGGTTAACAGTAACGGTAGCGGAACCTCGGGATCGTGATAAAGGAGAAAGATATGCCCAGTGGTAATGGCGAACATCCCTATCTCAACTATTTTGGACTAAAACGGGCGCCCTTTGCTCCGGTTGTGGAGGACGCCTTTTTCTTTGCCGATCCGGCCATCAGCCAGCGGCTGGACATGCTGCGCCACCTGGTACAGTACAGCGATCTGCTGCTGGTGGTTATGGGGGAACAGGGCAGTGGCAAGACCACGCTGTTGCAGCAGCTTGCCGGCTCGATCCGGGATCAGATGCGCGTCTGCCGGGTAGACGGTGAACATGGCATGGATGCTGAACGGTTACCCGGACGCATCGCCGCCGGTTTTGGATTTTCACCCGCCGTGGATGAGGTTGATGCGCTGGTGAAAAAGCTTGAACAGCTGCCGGACGACCAGCCGCCGCTGTTGCTGATCGATGATGCGCACCGGCTGGATACCGGGGCGCTGGTATTCCTGTTGAAGCTGGCGGAAAGGGATTGTTCGGATGGCAGGCGGCTGCGCATCGTTCTCTTTTGCGAGCCATCCATTGGTGAACTGCTGGCTGCGCCCGCCATCGAGCCATTGCGTGATCGGATCTCCCAAACCATGGCGGTTTCCCCGCTTACCGAGGAGCAGACAGGCGCCTATATCCGCCACAGAATGCGGGCCGCCGGTCAGCAGACGGAATCTCCGTTCTCCCCCAAACTGGTGAAAATGATTCACAACAGCGCCCGCGGCAATCCAGGCCGCATCAATGCGCTTGCCCATCAGGCATTGATGGAGATGAGTGGAGAGGATCCTCGGCGCAACCCTGTTACCGCCCTGTTGCCGGAGAGCGGACTGCAGTGGCCGCTGGCCCTGGTTGCCGGCATCGTGATTATCGTCGCAGCGGTAGCCATTTTGGGGGGTCGTGACGAGGGACAACCAGCAGTGCATGCGGAACAGGAGGCTGAAGAACGGCCGCTTCCCGGCGTCTCCCATGAGGGCGATGAGGGGGAAGAGACAGTCGTACTGCTGCAGGATCGGGAGCACGAAGAGTTGTCTCTGGATTATCCGGTACTGGAAGATGGGGATGAACCGTATGCCTTGAAGAGGGAGAGCGAGCTGGCTCAGAACCCGGCGCCCCGGTTGAGGGGCTGGCCAGCTGATACCGCCAGGCAAATGGATGGGGCTGTTGTCGAGATTCCGGCTGTTGCCACCTCTCCGGTTATTGACGAGGTTAGCCCCAGTCCGGTAACCCCCATGCAGGAGCGTCAAACGGTTGTATTGCGCGGTTCCGGGTTCGATGCTGGCAGCCGGGTCACGGTGGGGTGGACTGGCCAGATAAAGCAGTTGGAAGCGGAGCAGGTCGAGGTAAAAAACCCGCATGAGATTCGGTTGTCTCTCGTTACCGGCTTGATGGAAGATACCTGGACCGTGCGGGTGACCAACAGTGCTGGTATCAGCTCCAATAGCGCTATGTTTCGTGTCGAACCCCCTGCCGCGAAGCAGGCCGGATTGGATGCCCCCGTTTCCGGATCGAACGCCGCCGGTTCGGCCAAGCTGTTCAGGGAAGATTGGTTTTTGAGCCAGAACCCGCGGCACTACACGATCCAGTTGATGAGTTCAGGGCGGGAGGCCGATGTCGTTGACTTCGTGCAGCGTTACCATCTGAACGGGGAACTGGCCTATTTCAGGGGAGTGAACCAGGGCAGGGATTGGTACTCCCTGGTTTCCGGAATCCACTCCGATATGGGCTCGGCCAATGAAGCGGCTGCCGGACTGTCCCGTGAGCTGGGTGGCCGTTCGCTTTGGGTAAGGCGTATTGGAGCCATTCAGAGCCACCTGAGAGAGCTGGGCGCGACGCCGGCTCCGGAAAAAGCGGGTGCGGATACAGATTCGGCGCCATCGGGGAAAGGGAGCGCCGGCTGGCTGCTTCAACAGAACCCCAACCACTTTACCCTGCAACTGCTTGCCGGCAGGGACAAAGCCACTGTCGAGGAGTTCATTCGAATGCATGGCCTGGCGGGTACTGCTGTCTATTTTCGCACCGTCCGGGGTGGAAAGGATTGGTACGCAGTGATCTACAACTCATACAGGAGCAGAGCGGATGCTTTGGCGGCGCTCGAGCAGTTGCCGGTTGCATGGAGGAAATATCGTCCCTGGCTGCGAAGTTTTGCCAGTATTCAGAAAGAGCTGGTTCAGGCTGATCGCTAGAGTGTGCTGCTTGCCAAGCGAAGAAGTTTACTGTTATTGACCCGGCAACAATATATGTCGCTTTCGAGGTGTCAAGGGCAGGCTGGATCAGGGCGCGGCTTGCCGGCAGTTTGAGTTGCATCTACCCGTTGAACCGGCGCAACTGGCCGATGGGCAGAAATTATATTATTATTTACTAAGGCAAACGATAACAAAGCCTCATTACGGAGCGTCCCACACGTCCCGGATCAAGGCGCGGCCCCCAGGGAATGGTTAGCCCTTTTCAAGAGCCGGGATGTGTGGGGCGCTCCCTTCGGGCAAGCCCTTGGGCGGCCATTCGCGGTATTGTTGTGGCTTGACAGGGAACCACCCCGCCTGCGCCACCGCGCCTTGCGGGCTGACTGCCCAGGGACTCGCTGAATGAGGCTGTTTTATCGTTTGTCTTGTAAACAGTTGTTAGGACTTTCTCCAATGAGGATGAGTGATAAATAAGCGGCATTTGCCTACCAGGAATGGACGCACTGGTCTAAATACTGGTATATCTATCTTGTTGTATTTGGTTTTGCCACCTCGAGTTTTTTTAATAGTAGCTGATACTGCAATATTTGAAACAACAATCATTGGCTTCATGGCGGGTATTTCAGTGTTTCTTCGTCAACTGTCAGATATCTATGGGCGGCTAATATACAGCTTCATCGCCACTCCAGGCGTTACAGTGCCAATTATAGTGATAGCTCCAAAAGCAATGGATAGTGGTAGCGTCTGGGTTCTGTTTTTATGGGTGTCAATCGTTGGGGCAACCATTACCCTATTGTATGGAAGTATTGGCAGATATATTCATCCTAAACAGGTTGATCACCAGTAAATCATGTATATCGCCTGCAAGGTCTCGATAACAGGCTGAAGCAAGGAGCGGTGTACGTTGTAAGGGCGTTCCAATTGCAAGCACCGGCTTGTTGGCCGGGTAGACAGCAGGGCTGCCGGGTACTGGGCTACGGACTGCTCCGGTGGTGAACAAGCCGTTTTCCAGGGAGTAGATGTGATGTGGCTTGCCGTTATTGAGTTGGGTTTGGTTCTGTTTCTGGTTCTGTTGATAGTATGGGCTATGCGATCAGGATAGCCGCGGCAACGTTGCGGCCCTCCGCTGCCAGAAAATTGTAGGTTCGGCAGGCGGCCGGGGAGTCCATGTACTCGATGCCGATTCCTGCATCGATGAGCGGTTTCATCAACTCCGGTTCAGGAAACTGGAGCCGTTCCCCCAGACCAAGCAATACCAGCTCCGGTTCCAGCCGTGCAACCGTTGCGATGTGTTCCACCGCCAGCTGCTGCAGATTGGCGGGCGGCCAGTCACTGATCAGGAGACCGGGGGTGACAACCAGGCTGTGGGTAAGGATTTTTTTACCCCCATTGTCCGGCAGCGGTTCTCCACCTGCTGCTTCGATTTGCACCGCCAGCGGGATATTCAGGGTGATCTTCCCCGGCCCATAGGCATGGATGGTATAACCTGAAGCGCGGTCTAAACTGATTTTCATCGGTCTGCTGTAGGGTTCAAAATTGACACTCTGTCGTCACGCCGTTAATGTTAGCAGCTTTGGGCCACTTTTCAGCGGATTTGCCGAATTGATAGAAGAATTTCCACGTATCAAACGCCTTCCTCCCTATGTTTTCAATATTGTTAACGAGCTGAAGGCTAAAGCCCGGGCGCGGGGTGAGGATATCATCGATTTCGGAATGGGGAATCCTGACCAGCCGACGCCGCGGCATATCGTGGACAAGCTGGTGGAGGTGGCGCAGCGTGACGATACGCACCGTTACTCCGTTTCCAAGGGTATCCCGCGGTTGCGCCGGGCAATTTGCAACTGGTACAAGAGCCGCTTCGGTGTCGATCTGGATCGGGAAACCGAAGCGATAGTCACCATCGGTTCCAAGGAGGGGCTGGCCCATCTGGCGCTGGCTACCGTGGGGCCGGGGGATGCCGTACTGGTGCCTAACCCGTCCTACCCCATCCATCCCTACGGTTTTGTCATTGCCGGCGCCGATATTCGCCATGTGCCGCTGGTGCCAGGCGTGGATTTCTTTGCCGAGCTGGAAAAGGCCATCAACGATAGCTGGCCCAAACCGAAGATGCTGGTGCTGAATTTCCCCGGCAACCCCACTACCCAGTGTGTGGAGCTGGAGTTTTTCGAAAAGGTGGTCGATATCGCCCGCCAACACCGGATCTGGGTGGTTCACGACATCGCCTATGCGGATATCTCGTTCGACGGTTACCAGGCCCCCTCCATTTTGCAGATACCCGGCGCCAAGGAGGTGGCGGTGGAGTTTTATACCCTGTCCAAGAGCTACAACATGCCGGGCTGGCGGATCGGTTTCATGTGCGGCAACCGGATACTGGTGGAGGCGCTGGCACGGATAAAATCCTATCTTGACTATGGCACTTTCACCCCCATCCAGGTGGCGGCCATTACCGCGCTGGAGGGGCCACAGGAGTGTGTGCGGCAGATCTCCGGCATGTACCAGCGTCGGCGGGATGCCTTGTGCAATGGGTTGAATGCGGCCGGCTGGCTGGTGGAGAAACCGAAGGCCACGATGTTTGTCTGGGCGCCCATCCCCGAGCCGTATCAGCACCTGGGATCACTGGAGTTCTCCAAAAAACTGCTCCAGGAGGCGGGGGTGGCGGTGTCCCCCGGTATCGGTTTCGGAAGTTATGGCGATGACCACGTGCGCTTCAGCCTCATCGAGAATGAACACCGGACCCGGCAGGCAATCCGGGGGATCCGGGATATGTTTCGCAGAGACGGCCTGATGGCGTTGAACAACGGGGAGAGAAGATGATGAATCCGGTAAAGGTTGGATTGCTGGGCCTGGGAACCGTCGGTGGTGGAACGGTCAACGTGCTGATGCGCAATGCGCAGGAGATTGCCCGGCGCGCCGGTCGCGGCATCATTGTTACCCATGCGTCGGCAAGGGAGCTGAACAAGGCCCGGATCTGTGACACCTCGAACATGGTGTTGACCGCCAATCCGGCAGAGGTCGTCAACGACCCGGATATCGCCATTGTCGTAGAGCTGATTGGTGGCGACGATCTGGCCCTTGAACTGATAATGGGGGCTATCGCCAACGGCAAGCATGTGGTGACCGCCAACAAGGCGCTGATCGCCAAACACGGCAACGAGATTTTTGCTGCCGCCCAGCGGCGGGGAGTGATGGTTGCCTTCGAGGCGGCTGTGGCTGGCGGTATTCCGATCATCAAGGCGATTCGTGAAGGGCTGGCGGGCAACAGAATCGAGTGGCTGGCCGGCATTATCAACGGTACCGGCAATTTTATCCTTAGCGAGATGCGCGACAAGGGTCGTGATTTCGCCGATGTACTCGGAGAGGCCCAGCGGCTCGGATATGCCGAGGCCGACCCCACTTTCGATGTGGAGGGGATCGACGCGGCGCACAAACTTGCCATTCTGGCGGCCATCGCCTTTGGCATTCCGCTGCAGTTTGACAAGGTTCATACCGAAGGGATTGGCGCCATTTCCGGTACCGATGTCAGTTATGCGGAGCAACTGGGTTACCGCATAAAACACCTGGGAATTGCACGCCGCACAGACACCGGCGTCGAGCTGCGCGTGCACCCGGCGCTCATTCCCGAACGACGCCTGATCGCCAACGTGGACGGGGTAATGAACGCTGTGCTGGTGCATGCCGATGCGGTCGGCCCGACCCTCTATTACGGCGCGGGGGCGGGCGCCGATCCCACCGCTTCCGCTGTGGTTGCCGATCTGGTGGATGTGGTGCGCGCTCTGACCTCTGATCCGGAAAACCGCGTTCCTCACCTGGCATTTCAACCGGATGCGCTGGTGGATTTGCCAATTCTGTCCATGGAGCAGGTGGAGACCGCTTACTATCTGCGTATGCGGGCGGCGGATCGTCCCGGCGTGCTGGCAGAGGTTACCCGCATATTTGGGGATCAGGGAATCAGCATCGAGGCGATGCTGCAGAAAGAGCCGCCTGCCGAGGAAGAGGGGGCCACCATTATCATGTTGACCCAGAAGGTGGTGGAGGAGAACATGAACCGGGCGATTGAGCAGCTCCAGCGCCTGGAGGTGATTTTAAGCGAAGTAACCAGAATACGCGTGGAGTCGTTAGGCTAGTACTCCGTCAAGGTAATAAATCAGGAGTAACTATTCAGCATAGTATGAAACAAGCCGGTAACTGTTCAGATTGCCCCTGAAATTCGTCAGTTCAAGGCGAAAAATGGGAGTTTACGCGTGTAAATGACCATTTTTCAACGCAGAAATGGCGGATTTCAGGGGTGAGCTGAATAGT